>CAUGKZ010000090.1 GCA_959600065.1 uncultured Kroppenstedtia sp.
CCTCTTTCAGACGTTCGATCTCATGGCTCTGATCGGGAAGAGAGCGGAGCAAAGAAGGGAAATACGGATAATCCTCTCCGTTCAGGGAGTAGTAAACCCACTGGCCCTGCCGCCGTTCCTTCACCAACCTGGCGTTCCGCAACTTTCGAACATGCTGGGAGACCGCCGGTTGGGTGATCTTCAAAACCTCCACCAGTTCCCCGACACACAAATCCTCTTCCCTCAGAAGAGCGAGGATCCGAAGGCGGGTTTTGTCCCCCAGGGCTTTATGGCAATCTGCCAACTGGTCAAAATCCATGACCACCACCTCACCTATATATATAAGCATATTCTTATATGATTGTAAAGAGAGGGTGGATCTCGATCAGACAGATCCTCCCTGTACTTGTATTTTTTCATCCCCGGATTGGAAACGCAAAAGCTACCGGTTTCCTGCATCCCATCTTGAAACTCAGGGCTGTTGAACAACCCTAAAGTAGATGATGGGAACGAAACATCCTTTCGCTCTTTCAATGCCCCCATCGTAAAATATAGCTTAAGGGGACGGTGAAGGGCCTTTGCGCTCTTTGCAAGAAATCGGAGCCGTCCCACCACCATCCCACCTTATTTCTTACCTAAAATAGGGTGAATCAACACGCCTGCTTGAAACTATTGGCGTCGTGGCATGCTGACAGTAAATATATATCGCTCCTGTGGATACTTGGCATAGGTGATGAATAGAGGGCGCGAGTTGTAGGAATAGTTAATGCACTCCATATGAAGAACCGAGGACGTCGAATCGATTTGTAGCCAGTCAGCCTCCTCCGGATTAACCTGTGTTACCTCCAGTGAAATATTCCCATAGCTGATCGGGTGTTGATATACATTTTCAACTAAATGGTATAGTGATTCACGGGCCAAATCCTGCTGAGCCAGTTTCGGACACAAGTTTTCATCCATGTATACCGTTTCTAAAGACATGGGCATTTCATCTGCCAAGCGCAAACGGACCATTTTAAGAACACGGTTATGGGGAGACAATCCCAGTTGTACCTGCAGTTTATGATCCGGTTGTATATTCGACTGAATATCGATCAATTGGGAAGAAGGATGTTTCCCCTTGGCTTTCATCTGTTCCGAAAAACTGGTCAAAATCGTCAATTCATATTGAGACCGGGTGTTTTGTACAAAGGTCCCTTTTCCCTGCTGACGATACAAAAGTCCTTCATTGATTAACAGTTGCAACGCCTGACGCAGGGTTTGCCGACTGACGCCGAGATCTTTACTCAATATGGGTTCCGGTGGCAATTGGGTACCCGGCTTCCAGATTTCCGAGTCAATTTTAAGTTTGATCCATTCATATATTTGTTGATATAAAGGAAGCTCCCCTGTCCGTTCAAATGTATCCATATCCGATACTCCTAACCATTGATTATATAAGTTCTATTATACTAAAAAACCCTCCAAGCTGGTCTTTGATCCGAACAGCATGGAGGGAGAGAATATTTCATGCACAATAAAGGATTCCGCACATGAAGTTAACAGGGAAAAACTAGGCGTATTGATTAGCCATATTTTTAGTCAGGAAATACGGTCGGGATGGTGGGACGGTGAAGGGCCTTTGCGCTTTTTGCAAGAGATCGGAGCCGTCCCACCATCCCTGTCCCCTCAAGCCATATTTTACGATGGGGCGAGGGGAAGAACGAGCGATAGGATCGTTTCGTCCCCATCATCTACTTTAGGGTTCATCAACAGCCCTGGGGAAAACCATTCTCGATACACCTTTATCGAGAGATAAATTTTTTGACCACTTGCTGAGCTGATTCTTGTACCATTTGATCGATCGATGTTCCGACAACCATAATATGAACACCTGTCTTGCGAAACGCGGAGTAGTTCGTCGTATTGATTCCTCCCTCAGCCAGGGTCGGTACGGACACGGAGGAGATCAATGCCTCCAATCGTTCTTTGATGATCTCGGGAATTTCGCCTGCTTTGACTCCATCGTAACTCATACCAGTCATCAGACCGATCATATCCACACCGATATTTTCCATTTGCTTAGCCGCTTGCGCCACTTCATCCGCAGTTCGGGCGGGAATTCCGAAGGGATGTTTATCATCGGGATGTGCGATGTAAGCATCGACCAGCAAACCGTAGTAGTGTGCCTTTTGTACAATTTCCTTCAGATCGCGTAGATCACACTTGTGTGTATGCAACCCGTCGGTTCCTGCCCGGGAAATCTGATAAAAATCTTCGTCGGCAATTGGAACCGGCATCGTCTCTGTAAAACCGCCGGGCACACCTACTGTAATAAAAGGCTCTTCCCCAACCACACTGCGAACGCCACGCACCACTCCGACCATCTCGGAAAAATCGACATCATGCCTGACGTGTTCTGCATCATGCATGCTTGTCACACCTTGATGCCCCCGAGCGAGTGCCACTGCGGGATGATTTGGTTCCAACATTTTCACCCCAGCATCGATCACCGCTTTTGCGATTCTCGCGTCATCCCCGGTGATCCCGGTACTTAAAATCGTTTGTCCCCCATGCTCCTCAATCGCATTCCACACTTTTTCAATGGCGATCTTCCGTTTTCTCTCCATATCTCCTGTAAACATACATCATCACTCCTGGCTGTTGTTTGTTTTATTCTGACTCCATTTATTTGCGATGAGGGTAATCACAAATGAACTTACAAATCCCACGGCCATCGCGATCAATTGCCCCGTGATATTGTTGGACAAAAATGGAGAGACCAGGGAAGGCACGTAGGCTGTTCCTCTGACATCAAACAGTCCCACCAGCATGCCAGCCAATCCCGCTGAGCCGATCGCTCCGGCAAAAACCACTTTGCTGGAGAACATGAAGGGATAGGCTGCCTCGACAAAAGTCCCGAAACCCATATTGATCAAAAACCCAGGTGTGGCCAAGGCTGCTTCCCCTTTTTTTCGAGGAGCGATCATGTTTGCCAAGGTAATTCCCGCCGATACCATGACCAGTCCGGTCATATCGACAGCTCCCAGAAAACTGTTCCCGGCTTTCTCCATTTCAAGCAGTACAATCGGCAAAATAGCCGCATGATAAACCCCGCCGAGAATAGCAGGCCAAATCAAGAGCCCCGCCACCAATCCCGCTAGTAATGGGCTTAAAGCAATCGTATATTCAATCAATTCCCGAATGGCTTGACCCGCTTGCAAAGCCAAGGGTGCGATCAGAAAATATGCAAACAAACCGGCGATAATACCCGCTAGCCCACCTGCAGCAATATTGATAGTGGTTGTAGGAAAATTCCAGTCGACGCACTTTTTAAAGAGATAAGTTACGAGAACCCCGGCCAGAATCCCTGCGATAATACCACCGATAATTCCACCATCTACGGATAATACCCCTGCGATGATCCCAGCAACGATAGCCACTTCATCCAAACCAGATATTTGTCTAGCCGCAATGGCAGCCAACATGACTGGCAACGCTTTGATCAAGATATCAAAAACATCGCCCAAACCGGATAAACCCGGTATTTTACTCAAAGCGAGGATGATCGCCAGAGAAATAAATCCCGGCAAGGCAGCCAGCATAATGCCTCTGAATTGAATTCGCTTCAGCGGATTGTCAGCGATTTCCGTGTTGGATTGACCAATGGACGGTCGGTAGTCGATCCCCCAATGCTTGCTCAGGGAACTGACAAAGGAGATCGCGCGAGTACGATTGGTCGTCCCTGTGGTTCCCGATGTGGCGATCACTTTGCCACCTTTCGAGCTGGTGATGGCCATGGATGTACCACCTGTACCCACAATCGGTACTTCTTTCCGGATGGCCGCTGCGATCGCTTCTTTGTTCGTCCCGTCCGGATCGGCACTCATCAAGATGATGCCATCGATGTCGCCATCATCAATCGCTTGAGCCACCTCTTGGTCAACTTTTACTGCTTGTTCGTTTACTTCCTTCAGTGTCCCAGAAAACACAACTTGGACAGCCTGTGTCGCAGAATCCCAGGTATAGAGGTCTGCCGGTGTCGTCTCCTTGATTTTATCCATGGATGCTTTCGCACCAATAAATTGAATCCAAGCCACATCCATTTCGGCACGATCACACTGAGCATGAATTTCTCCCAGTAACTTCACCGGATCACTGCCGCCGAGACTATACAGGTTCCCACCACTGCTCCCTAGTATCGCAACTCTTTTGTTACTCAAGACGCTCCCCCCTTTACAGTTAATGTACGTACAATAATTGTACGTACATTAACTGTAAGCGATTTCATCCAGCTTGTCAAGAACACCCGTAAAGCCTTTCAATAGGTTGGACTGCGACTGGAGAGCAATCCGTCTGATTCACGATCCTCCAAGGCCATAGTCTTCTGTAAAAGCATGCTGATTAGCAATATTTAGGTTGAGCGATCCTGCTAGTGCCCCTTCAGAGAAGATTGAGTGGAAAATCACAGAAAGGTGAGGACGGTGAGGATTTGATTCGCCTTTGCGCTCTTTGCAAGAGATCGGATCTGCCTCACCGTCCTGCCTCCGCCATACTGAAATACAAGATCAAAGTTGCCTGAAGGGGCACTAGAAACGTTGAGACTTCCAGCGTTTGTAGACGATCAAGATCAATATGGGACAAACCATTTAAGGAAAGACGGTTCCCTCTGGTTAGACAAACAAGATCCTATCCCGAGTAAAAACATCGGTGAGAGGGAGGGGTTTCACATGGAATGACTTTGGCTCATCAGACATCCCCGCTGGGTAGAATGGATATTTGCAATTCAGGGCCTCAGCCTGTTTTCTGATTGACCCACATCCCTGAGCGCTGTATACCAGTGTGGGCCGGGTTCTGCAGAATCGAATTCCCCTGTTCTTTTGATTATGAAGGAGAAATAAACATATCTTTAGGGTGTCCCGGTCTTAGTATTTACATTTACAGCCGCTTATTGTAATATGTCACTCATACCTAAAACCAACTAAATGAATCGGATAAGGTGGTGTGATTCTTTTGTCTATTTCAACTTCTGCTGCCCAACCCTTGGGCACCCAGAGGCCTCGTCCCTCTGCACCGGCTCTTTCTTCCCCTAAGTTTGGGGTACTGGCCATCGCGGTCATTGCTATCGGCGGACTGGGTGCGATGATCAACGGAACCCAAGGGTTGAAACAGTGCCTACTATTCACCATCGGTCTACTACTGGGATTTACTCTGTATCATGCCCGGTTCGGGTTTACTTCGGCTTTTCGCCAGTTGCTCTCGGTGGGACAGGGAGCCGGCTTACGCGCTCATATGCTGATGCTGGCCGTCGCCTCCACTCTGTTTGCCTTGATCTTCTCCTCTGGATTCAGCTTCTTTGGGGTGCATCCCCAGCCCTCCGTCTCCCCCCTCAGTCTCAGCCTCCTCGTCGGAGCCTTTCTGTTTGGGATCGGGATGCAGTTGGGAGGAGGTTGTGCTTCCGGAACCTTGTACGCTGTAGGGGGCGGGAGCGCACCTGTCTTCATTACCCTGATCGCCTTTATCGCCGGATCGGTACTGGGCGCCTGGCATTGGGGCTTCTGGACTCAAGAAGTTCCTTCCTTGCCTCCAGTCTCCCTGGCGGAAACCACCGGCCTGGGCTATGGTGGCGCTTGGATTTTACAGATGGCGCTCTTCGCTGCCATCGCCGGAATCACGGTCCTCATCGGTCGCAAGAGACGCCCGCCAATGATCAAGCCACTCCCCACCGCCAAGGGATGGAGACGGTTGCTCCGGGGATCCTGGCCCTTGTGGGCGGCGGCGGTGGGTTTGGCAGTCTTGAATGCCCTCACCCTCACCATCAAAGGAGAACCCTGGGGGATCACCTCCGCCTTCGTCCTGTGGGGATCCAAATTCATGCAATGGATCGGGATCGATGTCACCCATTGGGCCTATTGGTCCGGCGAAAAAGGCGCCGTCTTAAGTAAGCCTGTCACAGCTGATGCCACCAGCGTGATGAACTTCGGCATCATCCTCGGCGCTATGACAGCGGCGGCCGCTGCTGGAACCTATGCCATTCGCAAGGTCCGCGGACGGGTCGCTCTCGCCTCGGTGATCGGAGGTCTGATGATGGGTTATGGTGCCCGACTCGCCTACGGATGTAACATCGGAGCTTTCTTCAGCGGCATCGCTTCTTTTAGTCTTCATGGTTGGGTTTGGATCGGGATGGCCCTGCTGGGAACCACCGTCGGCCTCCCACTGCGCAGGCTCTTCGGCATGAAGAATCCCAAGCCCGATGATTCCGTCTGTTAAAAAACCGATCCCTAATGGGGGATCGGTTTTTTCATGGATCTACATCTGAGCGACTTCCCAATGATCAGATGTGACAGGAGGATTGTCCTCGCTTCTCGAGGTAACGTTGATGATACTCCTCCGCACGGTAAAAGGGGGCAGCCGGTACAATCTGGGTCACCAAAGGATCTTTCCATTTACCTGAGGTTTCCAACTCCTGTTTGGATTTTTCCGCTGCTTCCTTTTGTTCCGGCGAATGATAAAAGATCACAGACCGGTACTGGGTACCGAGATCTGGACCCTGCCGGTTCAGCGTGGTCGGGTTATGATTCTCCCAAAACACCCGAAGCAATTCCTCATAGCTGACCTGCGAAGGATCATACTCCAGATCCACCACTTCAGCATGACCCGTTCGGTCGGTACAGACCTCCTCATAAGTGGGGTTTTCTGTGGTCCCCCCCATATATCCGACAGCCGTGGAGGTGACACCTTTTATCTGGCGAAAGAACTCCTCCACGCCCCAAAAACATCCTGCTCCAAATGTGGCTCGTGCCATCAGACAACACTCCTTTTCCATCACCGGGCATCTTCCGGTTTCTTCTTATCCTACCCAAGGATGAGTCCGGCGACAATCCCTCCACGAAAAACTATCATAGAACCTTTCGCTCTATTTTATCAGGGCTGTTGATTAACCAGAAAATGGGCGGCGGAAGGGAGTCGTGTGCTGC
>CAUGKZ010000091.1 GCA_959600065.1 uncultured Kroppenstedtia sp.
CTCCAGCTCATTGAAAATATGTTCTGCAGCTTCTAACTCGCTAAAAGAAAGGGAGTTGATCGCCAACTGAACCACTGCCCGGCTGCGTGCTTCATCTTCGATTTTGCCAGCC
This sequence comes from uncultured Kroppenstedtia sp., assembly GCA_959600065.1. Lineage (GTDB taxonomy): Bacteria > Bacillota > Bacilli > Thermoactinomycetales > DSM-45169 > Kroppenstedtia > Kroppenstedtia sanguinis. Next base: position 113 of record CAUGKZ010000091.1, read on the forward strand.
CGTTCACGGAGAATCTCCATCCCAACCACCGTTGCACCGTACTCGGCGAGCACCAGATCATCGTCTACAAACTTTTCATTGATCCGAGACAGTACTAGTGTTCCCAGATGGTCTCCACCGCCCACGACAGGCACCAAGGTGGTATACCCGTGTTTAAACATGTCCTTCATTTCTACTGGATAAGCCGTCAACGGGTCTTCTACGCTCACATTGGGAGAGGTTTTGTCTACATCCATCAACATGTTGGCATATTCATCCGGAAATTGACGATCTTTGAGATACTTCTGCATCCGCTCGTTCTCGATCTCATGATTGACTGCCAGACCGAGGATTTCCCCCTCGGGGCTGACCACATACAGGTTGGCACCGATCACATCGCAGAGCGCTTCTGCCACCTGATCAAAGTCCACCAAGTGATGGCCTACATTTTTTTGAAGAATTTTCGAGATCCGACGCGTTTTGTTCAACAAATCCATTTCCTGTTCCCCCCATGGGTCATTTGTTTTTTCTGTGTGTTTTTATTCACAAATTGTACCGGAATTTTCAAGGTTAAGAATGGTGAACGGGGATATACCGAGCCACACTGAATTGTAAATTATGTGAGAAGGTGGACAAATCTCGGCACTTCTCCTATTATGCAATGTTCCCTGGCAATTGACATCCGTGTTTTGTGAACAGTTTTTGACTCTTGTTATGATTTGAAATTACTACCACTCTTTCCATCAAAGAAATTTTTCCAATGATGGTCGCCAGAGAATCCATTCCACCTTTCCTTCCAGGAGTTCCTCTGAAACCTGTCCCACTCCGGGATAGCGACTGTCTCTGCTCGCATAGCGATGACGGTTGTCTCCCATGACAAAGAGACTTCCTTTTTTGACTGTCACTGGCCCAAAGTCCCCATCTTCGATGTCTGTGTCGATATAGGGTTCATGCACCTTTTTTCCATTGCGATACAGATCCCCTCCCTTGATCTCAATCCGATCTCCAGGGACTCCCACCACACGCTTGACCAGATATTTTCCCTTCCGGGAAGGATCCTTGAAAGTCACCACGTCATTACGTTGCGGTTGGGAGAACATAAAGTGAAGTTTGTTGATCAAGAGCCGATCCCCATCTTCCAAAGTGGGCATCATGGAGGTTCCGTTGACCACGGACAGTGCCAGCCCAAACTGGTTGATCACCAACGCTGCTGAGACGGCCAACAGGACCGTTCGCAACCAAGAACCAAACCGGGGCCTACCACCCTTCATCTTGCATCACTTCACCCCATCAGTTGTTTTTCATAGGAAAGAAATAGATGAACACCTTTTTGCACAAACCCGGACGTAAAAGGTTCACTGCCTGTTGCGACGAGATGTTCCAGTTCAGCAACTGCGGCTTCCACATGATGGGTCACCTCACGGGAATAGCCGAGGCGTCGCCGATTGATTTCATATTCGTCACGATCTAACCAACGAGTGGTCCGATCCGGCTCCACCCATAGATCCAAATCATAGTCTGTGTAGACCAACCCTTGTCTTTCCAGGCTGTAAGGTGAAGCGATATTGCAATAGAAATGGTGGGAGCCGGTGGGATCAATCCTTATTATCGTATTGAACCAGTGGTTTCTATGAAACTGGCAGAGTGCCAATTCTTTTGAAAGCCACTTACGCCCATCGGACTCGGTCACCTCCACATTGCGATTGGCCAGCAAGAGGGGCTCTCCCGGGTCCAACACCACCGATCGTTTCCAGGAACGATGGAACAGACCCCCGTGCTTTCTGCTTTCAATCCGGAGGATATCCCCAGCCCGAATGGTTTGCATCACTTAAATCTCCTTCCCATCTTCTTGTATTTCCAAAAATAACGGATTATAAAACATAAAAATCAGAATTGATCTGATGAACCGCAAATGCAAATCTTTTTTCCTAAGCTGGAAATCTTGACATCTCCTCACAACCCCGTCATAATGAGTAAAAATCACCAGCTGAAGAAAAACGCGATGAAGGGACCAGGGAGACCGGATGTCCGTTCAGAGAGCAATCCCCATCGGCTGAAAGGATTGCCGGCAACATCCACTCCCAGCCCACCCCGGAAGCGGGCGGCGATGAGCCGCGACGGACCTCTCCGTTATCGATGAGGAAGACCCTCTAATGTCTTCCATAAGTCGGGCACAATCGTGTCAACAAAGGTGGTACCGCGGAAGAAACCCTCTTTCGTCCTTGGGACGGGGAGGGTTGTTTTTATTTTCATCGAAAGCCAAAGGAGGATTGAGAATGACCGATCAGCCAACCTATTGTTTCATCGGTGCTGGCTCCATGACGGAAGCACTCCTGTCCGGCCTGTTAAGCCAAGGAACGACAGGGGAGAGCATCACCACCATCAACCGTGGCAACCATGAACGGATCCAACAACTCAACCAACGGTACGGGATCAGTCTTCCCCCTAACCGTAACACCGCTGTGTCCAAAGCAGATCTCATCATTCTGGCAATCAAGCCGAAAGATGCCGCCGCAGCGCTGGAGCAATGGGGCCCATATATCCACCCAGGGCAGCGAGTGATCTCCGTAGTCGCCGGTCTCTCCACATCATTTATCGAAAAGCGTCTCGCCCCAGGAACAGCTGTCATTCGCGCGATGCCCAATACTTCAGGAACTGTGGGCTTGTCCGCCACAGCTCTCTGCCCTGGACTTCACGCCGACGAAGACGACCTAGCACAAGCCGCCCGCTTTTTTTCCTCCATCGGAATCACCGTCGTGGTGAAAGAGGAAGATATGGATGCTGTCACCGGCCTTTCCGGAAGTGGCCCCGCCTATATCTACTATCTGGTAGAGGCACTGGAGAAAGCTGGGGTTACCATGGGTCTCACCCCCACCGTCTCTCGCCGCCTCACCCTGCAAACCCTGCTGGGGGCCGCCAAAATGCTACAAGAAACCGGAGAAGAACCCGCTGAGCTTCGCAAAAAGGTGACTTCACCCGGCGGCACCACAATGGCCGGACTGGAGACACTCGCTCACCATCAGTTTCAGGATGCGTTGATTCTGGCTGTGCAACAAGCCTGCAAAAGATCCCAGGAATTAGGACGTTTTTCAGCTGATCAGTAAAATCCCCCTCCAGCCGGAGAGGGATTTTTCCCCGATGGCGCCGTACCACTAAATTCTTTCAATCTCAAGCTATTGTCTCCCATGCCCCCGCCCCTGAAGTGATATGGAATGGTATAAATATTTAGATTAATTTTTAAAAAATTGCACCAGTCAATCAACTGGGCGTCAGCAAATCAACCGTCGTTGGGTCCTTGTCGCAACCTGTGCCGATTCAGTTTGCAGAATTCAACACATTCTGCAGGTTATACAGCCATTTCTTCTCCAAAATTGAAGACTGACGGGTTCCCTGGTAGCCGAGATGACGGTAAAAAGGGAACAACTTTTCTGTTCCTTCATCTACCATCACCTGGATCTGACGAACCCCTTTGCTGTAAAATCGTTTCTCCAAGAGCTCTGCCAGCTGACGTCCCACTCCGTACCCTTGGTACTCGGGATGGACAGCCAGACAGTAGAAAAAGCCGGTGTCTTTTTCCATTGTCCCCACGATCGCACCGACCACCCGTCCCCCTGATTCAGCCACCACCACCAGATCCCGGTCACAGGCCAACTGTCTGGACAAGACTTTCAATGTCTCTTGTTCCCGTTGACGAGAAGCCGTCAACTGCCAGATGGAAGTTACCGCATGGATATCGGAAAGTTGAAAAGAACGTAGGTTCATAGATAAATCCTCCTGTGATGATGGTTAGATAAGTGTACTAAACAGCAGACCACCAGTGCAATTGTGATCTTTCTGTGAAGAAAACGCTTACTCTCCTTCGTTAAATCCCGTTTCTCCCGTTTTTTGCTTCATTCGCTATTCCTTAAAATCATGAGTTCAAGCTTTGGAAATAGCGATCTGATCTGCATCCTGCCGCTTAATCCGAGAGATTTCCCCTGCCAATAACCAAGTCCAGATCACCATCATAAACAAGGCACCTGTGATCAACCAGAGTGCCAAACGTTCTTCCCAGCGGAGAACGATTGCAGAAATCAGCAGGAAACTCCAGACACTGAAGGAATACCCTGCAAATCGGCTGGTGAATTGCTCTGTGCGATACATGACCGCTGTATACATATATCCACTCACTGCAAAACAAGAACAACTAAATATGCCGAACAGCTGAGTCAAGAGATGTTCCCAGTCCATGATATATCTCGCCAAGGATTCCGTAGGAAGCGCCAGAAACATGCGAGAAAGTTCGGGCATAAAGGTGATTTGAATGAAGTCATGTAGCATCCACGAAGCGGCACCAATCACCCAAATCATCAGAGCCATCTGCAGAATGGGACGGTATTCCGTAGCCAAAACCCGGGTCAAGATGACAAACACCCCAATCAAGACCACTGCCGTCAACAGATTCATCCCCCAAGACCAAAGGATCGCTGTCTCATTGTCGCTGATATACAGCATTCGTTTACCCAGTGAATCCGGATCCAATTGCACAAGGTAAAGAAGGGTCAATATCACTGAAGACAAAATAACCACCGCTGCTCCCCGCGTCAGCCAAAGGGACCAAGCAATCCCTCCTTTGATTGTCCACCCCGGCCTCTTCATCTATTCCCACCCTCTCCTCTGGGATTTCTCATCTCCATCTTTATGCCCACATCTATCAATCCAATTCTAACGGGCGCTGATTAGAGTGTTGTGATTTACATCGATCTTGGGCGGTCAGGATGGGTTTTCACATGACGTTCCATTGTTCTACGAGTCAAAATCACTTCATGTGAACTCCCACTCTCCCTGCACCACCCTAGACAAAATTTGTGTCCTGTAGGTAGGATGACTCTTTCACTATGCTTCTCTTGGTAACTAGTTTTTCCGCGAACTTCGGTTCCTAAACCATTTGACATGGAGCCACCACCGTCACCGGGGAACGCCAACGAAGATCATTTACTCCAAATCAGGGCTGTTGATGAACCATAAAGTGGATGATAGGAACGAAACAATCCTTTCGCTCTTCCCATGGCCCCCCATCACAAAATATCGTTTGAGGGGACGGGGATGGTGGGAGGGCTACGATCTCTTGCAAAGAGCGCAGGCTCTTCACCGTCCCACCATCCCGACCTGTTTTCCTCCCTAAAATATGGAGAATCAACATGCCTGACTCCAAATGTATGAAAGTCGCCTCTGAAAAAGCCCCTCTTCCAGCCGAGGGCGGAAGAGGGGGTGAAAAACGATTCATATTTTATGTTTTACGGAGATGTGAAGATTTCCACTGTCAGGTAACCTCCATTGGCAGTGGACTTGATCATGATCGGTTTGGACAGGCTGTTCTGGAACTTGAAATCCGGGCCGTACCAGGCCACTGTGGCATCTCGCCCTTGGGGAACATAGGTGACTTCCTTACTGTGAGAAAAGCGGGCGGTCACTTTCAATCCGGCATGATCCACACTGTTGTACAGGGTGGAAGAGGTTTGACAAATCCCTCCCCCCATCCCGTCAGTAAATTCACCGTTGACGATAACCGTGGCATTTTTGTAGCCCCGCTGTGCCGTCCGTTGTCCCACGGTTTCGTTAAAAGAGAACTCCTCCCCGGGATTTAACACCAGGTTGTTGATCGCTTGGCTAGACAGACGAACATTGGTGGTCCGGTTGATCTCACCAGGGTTATAACGCGTGGTGTACCTCCCGATCCGCTTTTGGTCCACCTGCTCCAGCTGCGCGGCAGTCACCTTTGGTTCTAGAGTCTCTACCGGCAGTTTCCGAGGCTTATTGATCCCTTCGGGAAGGTTGGCGATCCACTCCTCCACTTTCTCTTTTTGGATCTCCCTTCCCTCTTTCTCCGGTTCAATCGGTGAATTCAACCGTTCCATCTGGGCATCGACGGCTGGTTTTTCCACATCTTTTTCCACTTGGGCAAACCATTTTTCCCATTTCTCAGGGTCCAATGTCTTGGGATCCTTACCGTCAAAACCCATTTTCCTCAGATCGGCTTCCCAGCTTTGGTCCTCATAAGTGAGGATCCATTTGAGTGGGGCTGGTTTTACTTTTGCGCTGGTATGCTCAGTGACTCCCCCTGTCAACAGCAGGGTACCCAACCCCACCACCAAAACCCCTGTCGTAATCGTTCCCAGAGCCGTTCCCGCCGGCCCCAGCTTCTTCAGTGGGCGCTGCAACCCCGGTATTTTGGAGACTGAACCGATCACTTTTTCTCCCAGTTTACTCAGCCAGCCAGCACTCGACGTCTCTGCAGAGTTTTTCTCCACTGGGGCCGTCTCTGCTGCTGCAGCGGGTTCCGGTCCGGTAAAGGACTGCTGCTCGTGATCTGTTTCTTTCCCTGCTTCATTAACCTCGAATTGCGGCTGTTCTTTGTTCCCCTGCTCATTCCCCTGCGAAAGCTTATTATTCTCTTCCAACTGCTTCCCTCTCCTTCAGACCGGATGTTCCCATCCTGTCCGGTAGTTCCTATTTTTTGATATTGGAAACAGACTGTGTCAATGATTTACATATTCCGTATTCTTGTGAATTGTGCCCCTAAAAAAGAGAACGGTTAAAAAAGACGACCTTGCTGAAACCCATGACTGCTCTGAGGTGGGTCCAACGCCATTCGAACCGCCTTCCGATATACATTAGGCAAAGCATAGTGTTCAAGTTCTTTTTCTTCCACCCAAGCACAATCTGCAGGCAGGTTCTCTTCCGCCAGACACAGCCCCTGCACCAGCGTGATTAACCAGCGCC
>CAUGKZ010000092.1 GCA_959600065.1 uncultured Kroppenstedtia sp.
ACGATGCGAAGTTGTGGATTGACCATCCTCGACCTGAATGATTTTACAGTCTCATCCCAACTCTTCCTCTCTCTTCTGATGTTTATCGGTGCCAGTCCCTCTAGCGTCGGTGGCGGAATCCGGACCACCACCTTAGCCGTGGTGATTCTGGCCATTATCGGATACGCTCGGGGCCAGCACCATATCCGGATTTTTCATCGGGAATTGATGGACAAAGATATCCGCAAAGCTGCCATCATCTTTTCCATCGGCATCCTCTTGGTCGGGCTGGCCACCATCGCCGTGACCGCTCTGCAACCGCAACAATCCCTGAATAGCATCATCTTTGAAGTCAATTCCGCTTTTGGTACCACTGGTGCTTCTCTGGGAATCTCTGCGGAACTGTCTCCCCTCACCAAAGGAATTCTCATGGTGTTGATGTTCGTAGGCCGGATCGGCATCCTGCCTATCCTGTTCCTGTTTCGGGGCAAGACCCCACCGGACCCCTACCGCTACCCCCGGGAACATCTGATCATCGGCCATTAAAGAAGGTCTGATAACCGAAAACAAGCCATCTGCATCAGAGCAGACAGCTTGTACATTTATTGGAGATCCGACACATCCAGTATTTCCTCACCCGGCTTGCCATACCCCATCTTTCGCGCCAGCTCGAACAGATAGTCCTCATCCTGAAGCCGGCGGATCTCCTGCTTCAACCCCTTCCGCTCCTTCTCTAATGAATCCAGCTCCCGCCTTTTCTCCGCCAAGGCCGCCTCCTTCGAGTGAACCGCCTGAGTCTGAATGATCCATTCGCTTCCACTCCACAGGAAGAAAATGAGCATCAAGACCAGCCAGATTCGCCGACGCAGGCGAACTCGGCGCGGTAGAGGAGGGCGCCGGGAGGAAGAGGGGGGAGTCGACGGAGCAGATGGGGTGGAGTGGAGAGAAACCACATTCTCCTTTGACCCTCTGTAATTCATCTGAATCCATCCCTTTTCTATACCGCACGATATCAGTAGAGGTCAGCTACTCCTCATCATCCTTACCTTTTCCCGAAAACCACCCCTGGATCGTGCGGGAAAATTGGACAACAGGCCGAAAAATCGGTTCCAATCGGCGGGCCCAAGGGGCTACGATCGGTTGCAACCATCGACCCAAGGGAGAGAGTATCCAGAGTGGAATCCGCAAGATCCATAGGAGCACGCGGAATCCCAGGACCAACAATTTCTTCAGCAGAACCCCTACCGCAACCACCGGACGCCATACCAGCATCAGAAACAACCGCAGAAAAAAGCGGAGGATCTGTTCCACAGCATGGACGCCCCATTCAATCCCACGCCTGGCCGCACTTTCAAACCAAGTGTGGTAGGCCAACCAACCGATGAGGATCGCGGCAAAGATATAAAAACGGAGTTCTCCCCAATTACTCCACATCAGAAGAGAAAAGACGAGTCCTGCCGAAACGGCCCAGTAGAGCAAATCCACCAGAGAGACGGCCCATCCTCCCAGCCGAAACCGGCGGGAGAGGACCCGGTACAAGTCCAGCATGAACCCCATCAGCCAGCCCGACCCCAACATGAGGCCGAGGGTGAGCCACTGGGTTTGAAGCATCACCGGAATAACCTGCCCATCAAGCTTTTGCCCCGTTCGGACCGGTGATGTCCATCATCCAGGTAGCTCATCTCATAAAAATCCCCTTCAATCGTCACTTTCCCCTGTTCCAAGTCCAGGTTTTTGATATGGAGATTGGTCCCCCGAATCCCGAGATAGCCGCACTCCGTCTGTAGCAGGAACTCCTCGCTATCGAAGCTATCCACACCTGTAACGCCAGTCACATCCAGGGTGTTCCGGTCGACCAGCACCACTTCGTGATGGGCCGTACCAGACAGATACAATTCCTCCGCCATTGGCATGTACCCCCTTTACGATACATGGTATGACGGAGGACAAGGATTAGAACTGCTCCCGCTCAGGAACCGGTATGACCGGCCCCACTATCTGAAACTCTCTCCAGTACCGTATACAACTCATCTGCTTCCGACTTCCGGGTGGTCTCTTTCAAGGATTCTACTCGTACTCGAAGGGACTGATGGCCGAAGCGGATAGCCACCTCATCCCCCGCCACCAGAACCGTTCCCGCTTTGGCTGGCTTTCCGTTCACTTCCACCCGCCCCTGATCGCATACTTCTTTGGCCAAGGTCCGCCGCTTGACTAAACGAGACACTTTAAGAAACTTATCCAGACGCATGTTATTTGACCGCTTCCTTCAGCCGGGTTCCCGCCTTAAAAGCCGGCACAGTGGACTCAGGGATCTCGATGGCGGCTCCGGTCTGGGGATTGCGGCCACTGCGACTGGACCGCTTGCGGGTTTCAAAGGTGCCAAAGCCGATCAACTGAACTTTTTCCCCGGAACCCAGGGCGTCGGTCACTTCCTCTAAAAATCCGTTAACAACGACTTCCACGTCTTTTTTGGTCATTCCACTTTTTTGCGCAATGCTGTGGATCAGATCATTTTTATTCATTTGGAATCCTCCTTCAGACCAGTGTGGATTATACTTTCTGGGAAAAAGGTGAAACTCCTGCCCCTATACGCGATTCATTCAAATATTCCTCGGTCCTCGCCCCTCTGCTTCTTTGGCCTGCTCCCACCAGGCATCCAGTTGCGTCAGGGGAAAGTCTTCCACTGGACGGCCCATGCGACGGGCCTCGGCCTCGATATGATGGAAACGGCGAACAAACTTGCGACAGGCCTCCAGCAGAGCCTGTTCCGGATCGACTTGGAGGAATCGGGCCAGGGAGACCACTGTGAAGAAGAGATCCCCCACTTCCTCCTCCCGTTCCCCGGGAGCCGCCGCTAACACCTCTGCCAGTTCCTCCTCGACCTTCTCCCCCACCTCTGCTGCGCTATCCCAGTCAAAGCCAACTCTGGCCGCCTTTTTCTGTAACTTGAGGGCACGTTCCAGCGCCGGGAAAACCTCTGGGACTCCTTCCAACAGGGATCGTTCCTCCCCACCTCGTTCCTGGGCCTTGATCTCTTCCCATTTCTGTTTTACATCCGTCTCATCTTCCGCTGACTCCTCCCCGAACACATGAGGATGGCGTCGAATCATTTTGTCTGCCAGATTTTTTGTCACATCCCCAATCGCAAACTCTCCGGTTTCCGATGCGATCTGAGCGTGAAGAAGGACCTGCAGTAACACATCCCCCAGTTCATCCGCCATCCCCTCTGGGTCCCCTGCAGCAACGGCTTCCAGAAATTCATAAGCTTCTTCCAGCAGATAGGGCCGGAGACTTTCATGGGTCTGCTTCTGATCCCAAGGACATCCCTCGGGAGAGCGGAGATAGGCAATAATCTCCACGAGCGTAGAGAATTGCCGGTGCAGGACATCCGGATCCGATGAGGGAGGGATATAAATCGTACTCAGATTGCCAAACCGTTCTTCCCGATCGAGAAGATAAAGAGGAATTTCCTCTACATGCTCCTGCCCGGACACCCCCGCCGCTGTCACCACCGTCACAGGCGTCTCATCGGGATAAACCTCCATCAGTGTCAGTTTCACCTCTGAGGCGACCCTCCGATCGTAAACCTGGGTGATCAGCTGATGCACACGGGGGTGGATTGCACTGGCTTCCAGGGCGGTTCCATCCAGGAGGAGAAAGCCTTCCACCGGGTCCACTCCGACACAGGTGAAGGCGGCATCCAGAAAGCTGGCGCCCCCTTTCACCTCCACCGAAACCCCATGTTGTTCCTCTTCCAGCCGGAGAATCTCCACTGTTTTTTCCGCCACCATCGGGTGGCCGGGGACCGCATAAACGACATTCCCTTCTTGAGCTCTCGCAAACAACTGATCGGCAATCTCTCGATAAACACTAGGGAAATCCGTCTGCTGTTCATAGACAGAATCAAAAGTTCGGTAGGAGATCCCCTCATTTTTCAGCCAGGAGACGACAGGGTGCCTCCCCGTTCGCAACCATAGATCTTCCGCTTGGCTAAGCAAGCGAAATACCCCTAGGGAAAGCCCTTCCTCATCTCCCGGCCCGAGACCGACCACTGTGATTTTTCCCAACCCGGATCACCCCCTGATTATGATTTCAGTAAATGAAACCTCTCCATCCAAGGAATCAATTTGCCGCCGACTTTAGGAACCCGCTCCAAGTCCTGACGTCGAACCACGCCCAATCCAGGCAACGCCACTCCATATACCGCCGCTCCTGTTAGCACACCCGCCAGAGCAGTCACAGTCATGGACAAACGGGGATTCCACCCCGCCGTCAACCACTCGATTCCCGCTACCACCCCCCAGACCACAATCCCCATAACCAACATGGTCAAAAGTAGCGGAACCTTTGCCGATCCCAGTCTGAACAGGAAACCGACCCGTCTGCGGATGGCCCACAGGTTGAGTAGAGCGGCGGAGGCATAACCCAGAACCGTAGCCAGGGCGGCTCCCCGGATATCCAACGCTGGAATCAGCAGTGCATTCCCCACCAGCTTCACTCCGATTCCGATACCCAGGTGACAGGCGGGCAACCCCACCCGGTCCATCCCCTGAAGGATGCCAGCGGAGGTCATGGTCAGCGTAGAAAAGAGAGTGGTCATTGCCAGGATCGCCAATGCTTCCGAACCGGCACCGTCCTTGTAAAGCATCACATTGGTAGGATAAGCCACTAAGGCAAGTCCGAGAGAAGCGGGCAGACCCATGAGTAAGGTCAAGCGGAGCGCCAACGCCGACCGATCGGCAATTTTTCTCTTGTTTCGCAAAGTATGTGCTTCGGCGATCACCGGCACAATGGACAAGGACAGGGCCGTGGCAAAAAAAGAGGCAAACTGGATCAAAGGTTGCCCCCGGTCATAGATCCCCTTCCATTCCACCGCTTGAGTTGAGCTCCACCCCCCCGCCTCCAATAAATTGGCGACAGTAAAAGAATCCGCCAGCGAGAAAAGGGGCAGTACTAACGCACCCAAGGAGATGGGGATAGACAGCACCACCAGACGCCGCACCAGATTTCTTGGGGATTCCCGAGAAACGGAGGACTGAGAGGAAGGGATCTTGTCCATCCGCTTCCGGCTGCGATGCCAATAAAACAACAGCACCAGCAGTCCCGCCACCGCACCGGTAAATGCTCCGAATACTGCACCAGTACCGGCAAAGACCACTCCGTAACCCTCCGCTGTGAACCACCAGGCCAGTGTAAGGATGGTTACCACTCGAACCCCGTGCTCCACCACTTGTGATACAGCAGTCGGGGTCATATTATGACGTCCCTGAAAATAACCCCGGATCACCGACATGATCGGAACCACTAACAATGCGGTAGAGACAGCTTGAATCGGCAAGGTGAGCAGTTCCCGACTGCCCATCCACCCCGCCACAACCGGAGCGCCCCCATACAGGAGAAAAAACATAACCAGTCCTGACAGGCTCAGAATCACCGAAGTGACACGAAAAATTCGCTGGGCTCCCTCTTCATCCCCCCAAGCCAGTCGTTCCGACACCAGTTTGGAGACCGCGATGGGAAAACCGGCAGTCGCCACGGTCAACAAGGTGCTGTACAGGGGATACACTTGTTGATAGACGAACATCCCTTCATTGCCGGTGATATTCTGATAAGGGATCTTATAGATGGCTCCGAGGAGCTTAGTGATAAAAGCGGCGACTGCCAAGATGGCAGCCCCTTTCATAAAAGACTGTTTCCCCTGCTCCATCATGTCCCCCTTTCTCTACTCTACCTCTGAGAAGGTGGTAAATCGGTCGAGGGGGTACCCAGGGGCCCTCATCTGACCCCTCAACCATTCTCAACACATTTAAATAATACAACATCCAGAAGGTCCGATTCATCTCCAAGCGGAAAAAAGCAGGCATTCCGCCTGCCCCAGATCATATTGATATTTTCCTCTCCACAGAACTATTGCTCCATCTGCTTTCCCAGAAAGGAGGCGGCTGTGGAGGCCAGTTTCAATTCCAACTCCCCCATCTTGTTTCCTTCCTCTTTGGACAGGAGAATCACAGCACCAATCGGGTCTCCCCCCGCATTGATGGGAACAATCACGTAGGATTCATACTCCTCTGGCGAATCCTGGATCAACTCCACTCGCGTGGGAGTGGTTTCCTGTTGAGGCCTCCGTTGATCCATAGAGGTCTCCACCACACCCCCAATGGGCTTTTCCAGATATTCTTTTTTGGAAGCTCCAGCGACGGCAATCACCGAGTCCCGATCACAAATCAAGGTGATATGCTGAATGCTCTCAAACAAAGCCTCTGCGTATTCCTTGGCAAAGTCCCCCAACTCCCCGATCGGGGAATATTTCTTCAGAATCACTTCACCGTCTCGATCGACGAAAATTTCCAGTGGGTCTCCCTCACGGATGCGAAGGGTTCGGCGAATCTCCTTGGGAATCACGACCCGTCCGAGATCGTCGATCCGACGTACGATGCCGGTTGCCTTCATGGGTCTGGTTGCCTCACTTTCACGATAATTTGCTCCGAATCAGGCCGCGTCTCTTTCCTGCTCTGCCGATGGATACGCCCATAGTATTCATCCCTTACCATATTATTATGCTGATTGAATTCCGTAAAAAAGACAGGGCATCGCGCCCTGTCACTGTTTCTCTTCTTTTTTCTTTTGGTCCCCGGGGATGTCCAGCTTGGTCACCTTGACCTCATCTTTGATGAAGTCTTGATACAGCTCCGTCACCTTCTGCCCCATCATCTCTTCCTTCACTTTATCAAAAGACAGCTTTTTCCGTTCCTTCACCTTGATAATATGGTATCCGTAATCGGACTTGATCGGATCGCTGATCTTGTCGATGGGGGATTTGACCGCTGCTTTGGAAAATTCCGGAACCCACTGGTCAGGAGTTCCTTCCATG
>CAUGKZ010000093.1 GCA_959600065.1 uncultured Kroppenstedtia sp.
CCGATTGTCAGCAATAACGAGTGATTGAAGGGGATTGTGGATTTTGCCGGAGGGGAGGGGTTGTGTTGAAGGTGGGTTTGACTGGTGGGATCGCTACCGGAAAAAGTACGGTCTCTGAGTGGTTTCGCCAAAAGGGAGCGAAAATCGTAGATGCGGATCAAGTGGCTAGACAAGTGGTGGAGCCTGGAACCGAAGGAAGCAGGCAGATACGGGATCGGTTTGGTGACAGGGTGTTTAGAGCGACAGGGGAACTGGATCGAAAAGCCCTCCGGGAGTGGGTGTTTCGGGATGCAACAGCTCTAAAAGATCTCAACCAACTCCTTCATCCCCTGATCATTCGTCAAATGCAGGCCGAGGTACAGGAGGCACTGGAAGAGTCCCCGGACCTTCCAGTCATCTTGGACGTTCCTTTGTTGATTGAAGAAAGGCTGACTGATCTGGTGGATACGGTCGTACTAGTTTATATTCCTGCAGAATTGCAACTGAAGCGATTGATGGAGAGGGAAGGCATTTCGGAAGAAGAAGCGGGAAGGATGATCCAAGCCCAGATGCCGATCGAAGAGAAAAAAAAGTTCGCCGATGTGCTGATCGATAACTCCGGCACCCGTGCGGACACGGAAGGACAGGTTGATGTTTTATGGGAAACTTTGCTCTCCAAAAGTGGATCCAACCGGTTATAGCCGCCCTTCCGTCCAGGCGTAAGTTGGGACTGGCCTTCATACTGCTCCTGATCTTCTTGATTGTTGCCACCCCTCTTTTCAATGGATGGATGTATCCTTTGGACTACGAAGAACAGATATTGTACAGTTCGGATGCGACAGGTGCGGATCCTTTTCTCGTGATGGCAGTCATCCGGGTGGAAAGTAAGTTTGACCCCGATGTGGAGTCCCATGCTGGTGCCGAGGGATTGATGCAGCTGACTCCCAACACAGTGGATTGGGTCGTGGAGAAAGGACGGTTTTCTCCGGCGTTCAAAGATTCCGTTCGAGATCCGGCGATCAATATCCACATGGGAAGTTGGTATCTGTCCGGATTGATGAAAGAATTTCATGGAAACCAAGTGGCCACGATCGCTGCCTATAATGCAGGTCCCGGTAATGTGCAGAAATGGTTGAAAGAAGGGCGGTGGGACGGGACTCGTCACAACCTGAAGCAGATTCCCTACGGGGAAACGCGTCATTATGTGCAACGGGTGATGTTTTTCCATGACAAGTACCGTTCGCTATACGCCCATTTGGTAAAACAAAGGGAAACTTATACGCTTCCTCAATAAAAGACCCAATTTTAGTGGAGGCACATTGCAATATGTGTTATACAGATTATAATGATAAGGGGAACTTGTATGTAACAATGGGTGAAGGAAGGGGAAAATATGCCTCTGCGAATAGCGATCAATGGCTTTGGCCGAATCGGCAGGATGGTTTTCCGAAAAGCGATCCACGAAGGGGATCTGGAGGTAGTGGCAGTCAATGCCAGCTATCCGGCGGAGACACTGGCCCATCTGGTGAAGTATGACACCATTCACGGTACAGTGGAGGATGAGATCCGGGGAGATGAGGATCGGCTGATCGTCAACGGTAAGGAAGTAAAGCTGGTTTCCGACCGTGATCCCGCCCGTCTCCCTTGGGAGGATCTCGATATCGACCTGGTGGTGGAGGCCACCGGAAAGTTTCGCGACCGGGAAGGTGCAGGGCGCCATTTGCAGGCCGGGGCCAAAAAAGTGGTGATCACCGCTCCCGGGAAAAATGAGGATGCCATGATTGTGATGGGGGTTAATGAGAGCGCTTACGACCCGGAAGCGCACCAGATTATTTCCAATGCCAGCTGTACCACGAACTGTCTGGCGCCGGTGGTGCAGGTGTTGCAGGAGACATTCGGGATTGAACAAGGGTTGATGACCACGGTTCATTCCTATACCAATGACCAAAAAAATCTGGACAATCCTCACAAGGATCTGAGACGGGCCCGTGCTTGTGCCCAGTCGATCATTCCGACGAAGACGGGTGCTGCCTCCGCGATCGGGAAAATCCTTCCTGAGCTAGAGGGACGATTAAACGGGCTGGCTCTTCGGGTTCCCACTCCCAACGTTTCAGTAGTGGATTTAGTGGTGGACCTGAACCGCCCCACCGATGTCGAAGAAGTGAACGCCGCGTTGAAGGAGGCTTCTGAAACCCATCTGAGTGGGATTCTTCAGTATTGTGAGGTCCCCTTGGTTTCCACCGATTTTATTGGAAATTCTCATTCCGCTATTGTAGATGCACCTTCTACGATGTCTATCGGTGACCGACAGGTGAAGGTGATCGCTTGGTATGACAATGAGTGGGGATACTCCTGCCGTGTAGTCGACCTAGTCAAGTGGGTGGGGCGCCCTTTTTTCGATAAACAGGAAAAGGTTCAACTCCGGGAAGTGATGGTCTGATCCTGGATGATGTACAGCCGCTTTCCGGTTCTTGCCGGAGAAGCGGCTCTTATATTACGAAGGGGTGGGAAGTGCAGTTGAGGTACAAACCGGGTGGTTTGTGATATAGTTAGAAAGATTCGTTGATTCTTCAAGGAGGATCAAAGCGGGAGGAGTGCATCGATGCGCTGCCCATATTGTCATTTCATAGGAAGTCGGGTGTTGGACTCCCGCCCAGCCCACGAAGGGAAGTCCATCCGGCGTAGACGCCAGTGTGAAAGCTGCGGCAGGCGTTTTACTACATTTGAAATATTGGAAAAGAAACCCTTGATTGTCATCAAGAAAGATGGTGGCCGAGAAGAATTTAATCGGGACAAACTTCTGCGGGGGTTGATCCGCGCTTGTGAAAAGCGGTCGGTTCCGATGGAACGCTTGGAAGAACTTGTCGACGATGTGGAGCGGAGCCTGCGGGAGAGTAATGAAACGGAGGTACCCACACGGGAAATCGGCGAGTATATCATGGAACGACTCGTGGATGTCGATGAAGTGGCATATGTTCGGTTTGCCTCGGTATATCGGCAATTCAGGGATATTACCGTTTTTGTAAAAGAGTTGGAAGAGCTGTTAAATCGCTCCCGCAACGAGAGGGATAGGGAAAAGAGAAAATCGACAGAGGAATAAGCCCGATATTCGACTCGAATCCGGTTTGTGAAGGAATGTTTCTACTGGTACAATAATAGTCCCTTTGCCAGAACGGATGGGAGGCGGGTGTCGATGTCGATGATCTGGAATGAATGTACCCCCCGGGATGGCTGGAGAAGTCGGAGTCGGCGTCCGATCCAACCAGTGGATCCTTTAGTGTTGGTTCATCTTTACCAACCGCTGGTGGGTGCGGTGGCGGTCAGTCTCTATCTGACCCTCTATAGTCAATTGCCCCTGCATCGGTCGGGAGTCTCCCGGCAACATTCCCACTTGGATCTGATGAAACTGTTGCAACTTCCGCTGGGAGAAGTGCTCAAGGCGCGGTACCGGTTGGAGGGAGTCGGTCTTTTGAACACATTCCGGACACAGGAGACGGGCAGACGGATGTTTTGCTATGAAGTCGTCGCCCCTCTGTCTCCGGGCTCTTTTTTTCAAAGTGATGTGTTGAGCATCTCCCTGCTGAATCGTTTGGGGAAAGATCGTTTCCGCAGTCTCTATGAAGAGATGGTGGAGACTGGAGAAACCGACTTTCCCCAGATAGACCGGGAGACAGAGGTGACACGATCTTTCCAACAAGTTTTTGGCTCCTTGTCCCCTGCGGAGATCCGCTCGGTGACTGAATTAGAAGGGGATCTTCCCTTGTCGGTGATGGCAGGGGAGGAGGGGCAGGAGGAAGGAAAGCCACCAGTGTTCTCGGCAGAAGAAGAAGGGGACGACCTATCCATGGTTAAGGCCCGCTTGCAAAACCTGTTGGACAGGGGAGCCTGGACGCAACGAGTAGAAGAACAGGTGCTGGAAATCCGCTTCCTTTATCAGTTGGATGATTGGGATTTGATCCGGGCATTGCAAAACCCTTATGTCACCCAACAGGGGAAGATTGATGTGGAACGTCTCCGTTCGTTTATTCGCAGTCAATACCGGATGCGTTTCGGCAGTTCACCGGTGGTGGTGGATCGGGAGAAGATCAAAAGGGGAGAAAACCGGAAGGAAGAGCCCTTGGCCCCAGACCCCCGAAAAAACACAGGGGAGCTATCTGAAGAAGAGCGCCATTTTCAATTGTTGGAGCGTCTTTCTCCGATTGAACTCTTATCTCGCTTTCAAAATGGCAAGCAAATCCCACGGGCGGACCTGGAATTGGTGGAGGATCTGTCTCGGAATTATGGTCTTCCTCCCGGAGTGATCAATGTACTTCTGGAATATGTACTCTACTCTCACGACTATAAATTGCCGCGACCGCTGGTGGAAAAAATCGCTGGCCATTGGGCTCGCAAACAAGTGCGTACCGTGGAAGAAGCGCGACAGATGGCGAGCCAAGACCTGAATTGGGACTGGAATAAGCAGCAAGGAACGGCATCCCGTAAAAGAACTTCCCGGTCCGGAAAACGACAAGCGCAAGAGAAAGAACAACCCCTTCCCCGAGCAGTTGCCCAGGCGATGGAACAGAAACTCAGCAGGGAAGAATACTTGCAGGAGTTGGAGACGGACCCGGAGGCAGTCGCCCAAATTCAAGCCAAACTGAGTCGCATGAATCAACGGATGAGCCAACGAATGAAGGAAAAGGAGGGTAAACCGGATGGAACGAATCGATAAGGTAGTAAATCCGCTCAAAGGCAGGATCGCCCAACGATTAAATCTGAATCCGGATCAAGAGCTGGATCGATTCCTTTCCCATCCCGCCATCCGTTCTTTTCAACAAAAACATCCCGAAGTTTCGAGGGAGCTGTATCGTCGTTCGCAGATTCATTTGCGACAGATGGTGATAGAACGGGAACAGTGTGATCGGTGTCCTGGGCTGGATCGGTGCCCCAACCTGATGAAGGGGCACCGCCCTGATTTACATCTTTATAGCGGGTACTTGGAACTGAGATTGGCCCCCTGTGAAAAGCAAATAGCCCAGGAGGAGGAGCGGAAACGGAAAGAACTGATCAAAAGCCACTACATCCCCAAGGATATCCTAAATGCAACCTTTGAATCGATTAATCCATCCCCCAAACGGATACAAGCCATTCAAGCGGCGATGGATTTTTGTGACCGATTTGCCTCATCAGGACATTCGGAAAAGGGACTTTATCTCTATGGTCCCTTCGGGGTGGGGAAGAGTCGGATCGCGGGGGCCATGGCGCAATACCTTGTCAGGTACAACATAGACTCTTTGATGGTATACGTCCCGGATTTTATTCGGGAAGTGAAGGATTCGATCCGTGATGGGACGGTGCAACAGAAGCTGGATGCACTAAAGAAAGCTACAGTTTTGATTCTGGATGATATCGGGGCGGAGAATATGACACCTTGGATCCGAGATGAGATTTTGGGAGCGATCCTGCAGTACCGGATGATGGAAAAGTTGCCGACAGTGATGACCTCCAATCTGGATTTAAACGAACTGGAAGAGCATTTGACCTATTCGGAGAAAGGGGGGGCCGAGCGGTTGAAGGCGAAACGGATCATGGAACGAATCCGGCACCTGGTGGATGTCTACTATGTGGGTGGTCCCAACCGCAGGGAGGAAAATCCCTCAAATTAATCCTTGCTTCCCGGTGTATATCATGGTATAATCTTTTTTGTCGCAAGTTAATTAGTAGTGGTTCGGTAGCTCAGTCGGTAGAGCAGAGGACTGAAAATCCTCGTGTCGGCGGTTCGATTCCGTCCCGAACCACCATCGTACGAGCGGATGTGGCTCAGTGGTAGAGCACCGCCTTGCCAAGGCGGGAGTCGCGGGTTCGAATCCCGTCGTCCGCTCCATTTTTATATGCCGGGGTGGCGGAATTGGTAGACGCACGGGACTTAAAATCCCGGGGTGGAGATCCACCGTGTCGGTTCGAGTCCGACCCTCGGTACCAAACTGATCTCGATTGATGCAAGAGACCGTAACAGGAGCGGTCTCTTTTTGTTTTCAGAAAAACCGTCGCCGGACTCGTCAGATACTTAATGTTCGTGTAAAATGGTTTTATACAGGTGAGAGGAAAATGCCGGAAACCGATCCCGAGGGCCGGTTTTTTTCTTAGCCTGGAGACCAAACATATGTTGGTAGTCATTCCGAAAGGAGGAAGTAAAGTGACGGGCAATACCCATCTGTCACTGGGATTGACAGCGGGAGCGGTGGCTGTAGGTGTCACGGGTACAGGAGGTCATGTCTTGGAAGCAGCGGGAATGGTGCTGATCGCCTCCCTAGGCTCCCTCGTGCCGGATATCGATGAGGATAACAGCATATTGAACATCCTGCTGTTCAAATCGATCCGTTACCGGTCGGCCGCCTTGGCGATTCTGGGCACTGTCTTGGCTCTATTTGCACTACTTCAGGGGATGGACTGGTGGATTTTCTTTGCAGGGGTCTATGTAGCCGGGGTGGCGTTTCTTCCCCACCGCAGTTTTACTCACTCATTAGTATCTATGGGCATTGTCACTTGGATCACTTATCTGGCTCATCCTCCCTATGCCGTGGCTATGGCTCTGGGATACTTTTCCCACCTCCTGGCAGATGCCGTCACGGTTGGAGGCGTTCCCTTCTTCTGGCCTTGGAAACAACGAATCGGTCTGAAAAATCTGGGAGTGCGGATTCGATCCGGGGATACGATTGACAAAGTGACAGGGAAAATCTCGATGTATGGAGGATGCGTTGCTCTGATCTGGTTGTTTTTTCAGGAGACTTCCTTTGATCCCTTTTTTAGCTCCTTCGATACGGTGAAGGGCTTATTCGGCTGGGGCGGATAAGAGATGATGA
>CAUGKZ010000094.1 GCA_959600065.1 uncultured Kroppenstedtia sp.
TGGTATTACCTTAAAGATGTGTTGATTTAGTACAGCTTTTCTTTTTTTCCACATATAAGCGCCTAAACTTGCTGACCAAGATAAAAGGATATCACCATAATCTACTATGAATTTTTCTTCAATATCTCCAGAGTAAAAATTCAACTCTGCGTTAGGGTTGTTTAAATTTCCAATCCTTATTATTGGAAGACCATTATCACTCCACTCATCAGGCTTAAAAGCCCTCCCATTAATAAACTTCCCGATTGATGACAATGGTTGTTTTATCCACTCACTCACTATACCCCAGCTCCTTCAAATACCCGTTCATCACCGTTTCCACTTCCGCACGTTCCTTTTCCAATTGCCTCAATTGGGTGAGGGCGACTTCCACATCAATTTGTTCCTCTTCCTCCGTCGTATCCACATACCGGGCGATGTTCAGGTTCCAGTCGTTCGCCTTGATCTCTTCCCGATCCACCACCCGGCAGTATTTGTCCATGTCTTCCCATGCATCGTAGGCATGGACGATCTTCTCGATGTCCTCATCCCGCAGGAAATTCTGGTTCTTCCCTTCCTGGTAGTCATTCGCTCCGTGGAGGAAGAAGACTTTTCCCTTGCGTTCGGCGGGTTTGTTTCGGTTCAGGATGAGAATGCTAGCCGGAATGCCGGTGCCATAGAAGAGGTTGGAGGGCAAGCCGATGACGGCTTCGATCAAATCTTCCTCCAGCAACCCCTGTCGGATCTTGCCTTCCGCACCGCCCCGGAAGAGAATCCCGTGGGGCATGACGACGCCGGCCTTGCCCTGGTGATTGAGGGTGGCCACCATGTGCTGGACGAAGGCGAGGTCCCCTTTATCCTTGGGTGGGATGCCGAAACGAAACCGGCCGTGGGCATCCGCTTCCGCCGCTTCCCGGCCCCAGTTTTTCAGACTGAAGGGGGGATTGGCGATCACCCGGTCGTAGAGGATCAGCTCCCCGTCATCCAATAACTTGGGGTCGCGGATCGTGTCCCCCTTTTTGATATCATGGTCACTCAGTCCGTGCAGAAGCAAGTTCATCTTGCAGATCGCCCAGGTGTTCAGGTTTTTCTCCTGACCGTGGAGGGTGATGTTTTTCGGATTGCCGCCCTGGGATTTGACATAATCCACTGACTGGATCAGCATCCCCCCGGAACCGGCGGTGGGGTCACAAACCCGCATCCCTTCCTCAGGCTTGATCAGCTTGACGATCAGTTCCACCACTTTGCTGGGGGTGTAAAATTCGCCGCCTTTCTTGCCCGCATCATCGGCAAACATCTTGATCAGGTACTCATAGGCCCGGCCCAGCATATCGGGCTCGGAGAGATTTCCGTTGGACAGGTCGAGGGCGGAGAAGTGTTGGATCAGTTGCTGGATCAATTGGTCGGAGAGGCGCTCCTTGTCATTGAAGTCAATGGGAGCCAGCACCCCCTCCAGAGAGGAGTTCGCCTCTTCCAGGGCTTCAAAGGCTTTGTTGATGGCGTCGCCCAGGTCCTGGGTCTGGGATTGGATATTTCTCCAAAGCGCCCGCTCCGGAACGAAAAATTGATGCTCATCGGGATCAGTCCAACCGTAGTCCTCCCCTTCCCCCTGCTGGATCTTCGTCGCCGTCTCCACGAAGACATCGTTCAATCGTTTCAGGAAGAGCAGACCAAATATGTAATTCTTGTAATCGGAGGAGTCGATACTCCCCCGCAAAATATCGGCGGAACGCCACAGGTGGGACTCCAATTGTTGAAGGGTCAGCTTGCTCATGATGTTTCCTCCCCGAATCTATTTCTCTTATGAATCATGCTTAATTCCATCATAGTTTTAGTGAACGAAGAAGTAAATGAATATTGAACTGATTACAATCCCTTCCCTTTGAATCCCGTTTCGAAATGAAATAATCCTTCCCTAAAATCCATAACCTGTACCTACTTCTTTTATGACATATATTTATTCGGGATCCCGTTTCAGTTTGTATCCAACCCCGGCGGAAAAGAATTTTCACAACATTCCTAAGACCACGTGCTATAATCCTCCCACCACGTTATCAGGGCGTTTTATATCCTAATTCCTTATTCAGCAAAAGGATATTTCTAATTTTTCATATTTCGGTTAAAATAAAGTGGAAAACGAAGAATTAGAAAAGGTGGGTAATAATGAAAACAACAGATATCCATGAACTCGGTGAAGTGATCCGACAAGAGCGAAAAAGGCAAGGGCTTCGACTGGAAGATTTGGCCGATGAGAACATCTCCCCAGCCACGATTAGCAACATCGAACGCGGCGCCTCACACGTTCGCTATGAGAAAGCGCAGTATCTCCTCGACAAACTGGGGCTCAAGCTGGAAAATATTCCGCACTTGTTGTTGCAAGAAAGGGATAAGCTGTTGGAGCTACAGAGGCAAGCCTGCATGATTGAGTCCATGATCGTGGTCGGCAATGTAGAGATAGCCAGGGAGTTACTGGATCACATCGAAGTAGACGATAAACATCCCTTGGCGGCCACCTTTCACTTTCATCGTGGCCAGCTCCATATCACTCAGAAGAACTGGAGACGTGCGGAATCTGCCTTGCATCATGCGATTCACTTATCCAACGTGGTCAAACAAACCAGCAACGTGGAAGCAGCGGCATTCCAGGCCCTCAGCTTTGTCCACTATGAGCAGAATGATTTAGAGACTGCACTGAAATTTATCGAAAGCGGAATTGCTGCCTTTCAGTCCGACGGCGAACGCAAACAAGTCTACTTCGGCCTTCAGCGGAACAAAGCCATCTATCTGGAACGATTGGGAAGGACCGCAGAGAGTATGCGGGTCGTTCAAGATATCTGGCCTAAACTGTCACAATGTACAGATATCGAAACAAAATTGACCTTCTACTGGCTCCGGGCGGAGCTGTTGCGACGCCTGGGAATGTTTGATGAAGCGCTTGATTTTGCCTACATCGGCGAAGACTTGGCACGTCAGAATAAAAGTCACTTTTCCATGTTTACGTTCTGGACCGTCCTCGGAACCGTCTATATGCAACGGAATCAAATGGAACAAGCTGAGTCTTGTTTCCAGACTACGCTGTCGTTGAAGGACAAACTGAGTGTGTCGGAGCAAAAAAGTCTGAATACGGCCTATGCTCGTTTTGCGATTCTCCAACAGCAACAGAAACGGATTCCCGAAGCACTGGAACTGATTGACGAATCCATCCAAAGCGCAAAGGAGCATCAGGACGAGCCCCACTTGATTCAGTCCTTGGCCATCAAGGGAAATATTTTGAAAGCACAAGGAAAAGACAGGGAAGCTGGCGAAATGTATAAGAAAGCATTGACGCTCGCTCAAAAACACCAGGACAGAAAAAGAGAAGCTCGCTTGCTGTTCCGTTTGGCAGAATGCTATGAGAATGTGGACGAACAGGCATTTGAGACGGCTTCTCAGGATCTCTTCCATGCCCAAAAACGCCTGGAAAAAGAAAGGAGTTTGTTGGATGAGGAACTCTAAGTTTTCACGAGTGATAGTTGCACTGGCCTTAGTTTCGATCTTTGCGTTCGGTACGGTGTTCGTCCCGGATTCGATCTCGATTGCTTCAAACCAAACGGTGAACTCCGACCAACCCGGCCCGTGGTAAACCGAGTTGTATCCCGACTGGAAATACGAAACCTTCCAAGGAACCAAGCAGTTCGTAAACGGTGTAAATGGCGATGCCGAGAAACTTTTGCTTACGAATTTTGAACTTTAGAACAACCTACCACTTTGATACTAAGCTGTTCACAAACGAAAAAGGTGATCCCTGGAATGTAGGACCACCTGGGTAAAATCGCGCTGGCTCCTTTAACGTACAGAGAGCCAGCGTTTCTATGTCCAAATGTGTCAACGATGGCCGCATCCAAGTAGGGCATCATCTGTCAGTCGATGAAGACCAGGATATGACCGCCCTGTTCTCATCCCTCTCCCCATCGACTCGTCCTTTTGAACAACAGATAGATGAAGTAAGGAGCACCAATCATCGACACGATGATTCTGGCAGGGATCCCCTCTGGGGCGACCATGTTTCGACCGATGGTATCTGCCATCAGCAATAACCAGCCACCAAGCAACAGACAAAGCGGCAGATACAATTGTGTCCGGTGTCCGATGACAGCTTTTGGCCAAATGGGGCACCATCAGCCCGACAAAGGAGATGCCTCCCGTCACAGATGTCGCCGTAGCTGCCAAGGCGACGGCAGCGAGCAGGAGGAGGTGTCCCCGGTTCATCTGAAGGCTCACTCCAATCGCCACCGGCTCATCCATGGAGAGGAGATTCAGTTGATTCGATTTGATCCGGACAAATGGAACCAAGATCAAGATCCATGGCAAAATCGCCCATACAAAGGGCCAATCCACTCCCCAAACAGATCCGTCCAGCCATTTCGCGATAAAATCAACCTTCTCCCGTTCCGCTGAGGAAATGAGGATGATCATCGCCCCTGAGAGCGTGATAGAACACGATCTCCCTACCCAAAATACGGATAATAGACACGCCTGAGATGTGACCATCGCATGATGACAAGCCAAACAAACCGACACCGTGGCCTGATCTCTTTGAGTCCGCCGGGAATCAACAGAAGAAGGAAATAGATGAAAATGAACACAAAATATGGAATAGATCCGAATTATAGTTATGAAGGAAAATATATTCAATTATAGGAGAACAAAAACTATGATTGGTTCTTTTTTTGTGTTCATTTGGGAGTTCATGAGCTTCTTTACCTTGATTTTTTCGTGGCATTTTCTCTGTTTTGGTTCTTATTCCGTCCGCTATCCGTATTTGTCAGCGGACGGAAAGAGAAGCAACGTAGAAATAGATACAAGCCGCCCAACCATAGAGAGCGCACAGAGGGTGTCTCAGTGATCCTCCCCTGTTATAATGAGGAGGAAACCATCGAGGGCGCCATTAAATCCATCCTCGCTCAAAAAGTGAACCGCCCTATGGAAATCATGGCGGTCGAAAACAACAGCACAGACGATACATTTCGGATCTTACAAAGATTAGAGAAAGAACACCCCGAAGTGAGAGCTGCCTCTACCCTCACCCGTCGCGGATACAACCCTATCAGCGAAGCTTTGAACTACGGGATTTCCCTTGTAAGATACCCGATCATAGTTCGGTTAGATGCAGATACCCAACTGGGATCCCCAATGGCAATTGAGGAAAGCAGTGACCCCTATCGCCACCGGAGAAGCGATTGCCACATGTTGCAACGTACGGGTTGTAAATCCCACAACGATTTTGGAAAAGTTGCAAGCGATTGATTACTTTTTCGCGATGGAGCTGGATCGGAGAAGTCAGTTTGTGTACCAAAGCGTTCTGTGTTGTTCTGGTGCTATGTCGGCTTTCCAGACAGACGCACTCCGGGCAATGGGCGGGTATCACACCAACCCGAACATTAGCGAAGATATGGAAATCACATTGAAGATGCATCGAATGGGAAAGGTAGCGGTCAACCCTCGCGCCATCAGCCTTACAGATGCGCCAAAAAATCTCAGGCAGCTTACCAAGTAGAGATATATTTGGAACCTGCTCGGTGTGATCTGTCTGTTTGTACATCGGAGATACATAGGTGACAATAAGATCGGTCGGAGCGGGTTGGTTGGCCTCATAGGGCTACCGATGAAATTGATCCAGACTTACCAGGCGTTTGTAGGGATCGCGATTAAGGCGACCGGCGCAATCCTTATGAAGGGGGTCACTCTTGAATCGCTCTATCTTTTCGGTCTCTTTTCAGTGATTCACTTAGGTATAACCGGGCTGACCATAGCAATCGTGACTCCCGTGGCCTTTTCAAAACAGGGAGCGGAATATTGGTCCTCTCTTTTCTCTGGTGTACCAGCCATATCTCGCTTTTGTCCGCTTCTTTGGGACCTTAAAAGGGTTGCGGCTAATCTTACAGGATAGCCTGTCAAAGACCCGAATCGCCTGGTATGATGAGGACCACACGGGTCCTAAAGTTGAAATTCTAAAAAGAGGAGCATAAAAGCGGGCAAAGGAGGATCCATGATCTGTTGTGGTTTTTGCTCGGCAGGATCGGGATTATCTTATGCAATTCAGTGAGTTCCTCCGGCACAAAAAAGCCGGGAATCCCGGCTAGTGATTGAAAACCTCATTTTCTCTATCCATTCATGAATACTCCCTTTTTCATTGAAATCCCACCCGATAAAATTCGTGGAACAATTTGATCAAGGCTCTTTTTTCAATGCGAGAGACATAGGAGCAGGAGATGCCCAGTTCCTTTGCAAATTCCCGCTGGGCCTTCTCTTTGCCTTCAGACAGGCCAAGCCGATTCCGAATCACATCCTGTTCCCGCTCATTCAGAATGTAAAGATGGTCGTGAATTTGCTCTCAATCTTCAATTGAACCGTCTATCATCATAATGAAGGAACTGGCAGGCGCGTGCCTGTACGGTAGAAAATCATCCCCAAAAGTCCTTCCACAGAGTTTCCTTTAAAAAAAGAAGAGACAGACCCCTCTGGCGATCCTCCCCCTCAGATGGGTTTCATTTCTGTTCCAAAAATAAATGTGAGTTCAAGAACATACCCCCTTTCAAGAGAAGAAAGGGGGTAAGTGCGATCGTTTCATCCTCATAGCAAGGTGTCAATGTTAAATCTCCATCCCCTGGGACCCAAGGCTTTTACCCAAATCCCATGAGAGAACTATAGGTAGCCAACAATCACATCCGTTTTTACTCCCCAGCGGATAACGCTTTGAGGCTGAGTGCCTCAAGGTTTCAATCCTCATACTGAGGTGTTTATCGTTGTTACCCACTTCCCAGAAATCGATAATCCTGATGACTTACTGTTTCAATCCTCAT
>CAUGKZ010000095.1 GCA_959600065.1 uncultured Kroppenstedtia sp.
TTAGGGGAAACATTCTTGGGGTGTTGTGACCTCCCGGCTTTGCCCCTGCCCGATAGTATAGATCATCAACATGCCTGAGATACTGAAAAACCGCTGCACGATTCTCTTCGGCAGCGGTTTTTCTCTATCTGTCTTGCCTCTGTTTCCAATACATAATTCCCTCCCGCACTGTAAGAAGCGGGATCAAAATCGCCAACCCCGCAGTCCAGCCGGCGAGAACATCTGATGGGTAGTGCACCCCCAGATAGATTCGACTGAAACCGATCAGAAGGATTAGAGCACTCCACACCAGGCCATATACCACTTTGGCCCAGGGAGGAAAACGGCTTTTCAATGAAAAATACAGAAGAAAACCGTAAAAAACGATCGCGCCCATGGCATGTCCACTGGGAAAGCTATAACCGGCAACATGAAGCAAGGGATTCTCCTCAGGGCGGATTCGCTCGTAGGCGTTCTTCAACGCTGTATTCATGCCGGAGGTTCCCAACATCCCTAGGGTAAACAGGATCCCATCTCCCAGCTGTTTTCGCTGAATCAACAGAAGCGTGCCCACCCCAGTCCCCAGGATCAGCCATCCTATTGACCCCAGCTCCGTCACCCCGCGTATCCAGAAGGTGACTCCTGGAGAACGGAGAGACGCCACTTGTAAGAGGATCTCCTGATCGAATCGAAGGGTCGCTCCCGTCATCATTTCCTCCGCCAGATAGACAAACAGGTTGACTAAGAGAAAAGAAACGGATATGACAAGGAAGAGGCCAATCACCAGCGGTGCATGACGCCGAATCGGATGGGCCACTATCATTCCTCCAGTTGCTGATGATTTACCCCTTTTGTAAAGGAGTGGGAGCCCTTTTGGACAACTTGACACATGGGTTGCTCGGTTATGCCGTTTATGCTGCGTCGGGTATCAAAGGAGCAACTAAAAAGGAACGGCTCGGCTATGCAGCCGCTGCCGTCGTCGGTGCGGAAATCCCCGACATCGAATCGTTCACCAGCTTGATGGGACAAGAAATCTATCTCACTTGGCACCGGGGGGTCACCCATTCCCTGTTCTTTTCTCCACTGATGGCCCTCTTAGCTGTGGGAATCGTCGCTTTGTTCAATCGATCGATCCATTGGGGGAAAGCCTGGATTCTCGCCTGGGTTGCCACGCTAACCCATCTGCTCTCCGACTGGGCCAACACCTGGGGAACCGGACTGCTGGAACCTTTTGTCGGTGGGAGGTACTCCCTAGGTATCTTGCCCATCGTGGATCTCATCATCCTGTTGATTTTCGCCTGTGGTTTCTATCTGAAAAAAAAGTTTGGTAGAGTACGTGTCTTCCGTGGTGTATGGGTCGCCTTGCTTCTCTATGTATCCTTGCAAGCGGGACATGCCGCTTGGCTGGAATCCCGCCTGACCGCAGGGGAACAAGTCACCCCTGTCGCCCAGCTGGTGCCGGCCCAATATCAGCTGGTGAGTCAAGAGGGGGATCACTTTCACTATTATGCCGGGTCTCTGTTCACAGGACTTCACAAGATCGGAAAAAGCAGAAACGACTCCCACCCTGCCGTGGAGAAAGCCCTGACCGCTGATGGGGAAGCCCAGGCACTGGTTCGTTTTCTCTCTTCCTACGGCACGGAAGTGGAGAAATCCTCCACCGGATATCGAGTCCGCTTTTATGACCCCCGCTTTCGGATGCAGAGTCCATCTGTGTTAAGTACCGAAGTGGTCGTGCCAAAGGGATCATTGCCAGATGCGTCGCACCCCTGAACACTGCCAGTCCACCTCAAACAGGTCCGGAGTGGTCAGTCTCTGCCACTCCGCAAATCCGTATCCCGAATCAAAATGATGGAGCAAAAGGGTCAACAAGCCGCCATGGGTGATCACCGCCACCCGGGCGGCTTTGATTTGGGCGATATCCTCCAGGACGGACAGCCCCCGGGTCATCGCCATGTGACCCGATTCACCCCCAGGCAGGCAACGATCCGGGTCAGCGAAAGCTTCCTGCAACCGCTCCAACCAATCCTCCCGCAACTGACCGGCCAGCCCCCATTCCGACAACCGCTCATCCGTCTGCAGAGGAAGAGCTCTTCGGCGTGCCAAGGGGGCCGCCGTCCTCACCGCCCGCCGGAAGGGACTGCTCCAAACGGCCTCAGGGGCCAGGGGTGCCAAAAACTCCGCCAGGGATTCAGCCTGACGTTCCCCCGCTTCGGTCAAATCCGCTTCGCGGGCTTGTCCCGTCGCCTGACCATGTCGGATCAGATAAATTTTCATGTCCATTCCCCTTTCGGATTACAGAATCGGCGACAGTAGCCTGGAGATCGATTCCTTGAAGCGGATTTTGAGGGAGCGTTGCCGATACTCTTCCCATGTCAGCTCATGGGATTGTTCCAGATCCTTTTGAAAAGTGGCAGACTGTTGCAAAGCAGTCGGTCGGTGATAAAAAAAGGCGTTCACTTCAAAGTTGAGACGAAAACTCCGCATATCGATATTGGCAGTACCCACGGAGCCCACCTCCTCATCGACGATAATCGTTTTGGCATGGATAAATCCATTTTGATAGATATAAATCTTGGCTCCGGCTTCCAACAATTCGCCGATGTAGGAATAGGTCGCCCAATAGACAAACATATGATCCGGCTTGTCAGGAATCATCAGCTGTACATCCACGCCGGACAGTGCCGCAATCCGCAAGGCATCCAACAGACTGGCATCTGGAATGAAGTAGGGCGTCTGAATGCGGATAGATCGTTTAGCCGAAGAGATCATCTTGATATATCCGTTCTTGATCTGCTCTTCTTCGGAGTCGGGACCGCTATTCACGATTTGGATCGGTACATCCCCTGCAAAAGACCTCACCGGAAAATACCGATCCGAATAATGCATCGCCTCCTTGGTCGCTTGATTCCAATCCAGTATGAACCGTGTCTGCATCGCGTGAACCGCTGTCCCTTCCACCCGCAGGTGTGTATCCCGCCAATAACCGAACTTCGACTCCAATCCGAGATATTCATCCCCTACATTGAAACCTCCGACATAACCAATTTTCCCGTCGATAATAGCCAGTTTCCGATGGTTGCGGTAATTGAGGCGAAGGTTGATAAACGGGATGGCGGAAGGAAAAAAAGCTTCCACTTCCCCGCCGGCTTGCAACAAGTGGCGAAAGGCCCGTTTGGATAATTTTCTGGATCCCAGGTCGTCGTACAAGACGCGAACCTTGACCCCTTCCTTCGCTTTTTGGGTCAGGGTGTGGATCAACCGTTTTCCAAGATGATCATTGCGAAAAATATAATACTGTAGGTGAATATGGTCCTCGGCTCTCTCGATATCCCAGAACAAGGTGTTAAACTTTTCCTTCCCGTCCGTGAGGATCTCCACGCCATTATCCCGGGTCAACACCGCCTCATTATTGATCAAATGCATATAAATCTGATCCCGATGTGCCTCAAGGATCGGGTCGGAGAAACGAAAATCGTGATCCCGCAAGGACTGGATCTGACCGGAGATCAAATGTTCAATTCCGATCTTATTGAGACCCTCCCAATCAAACAATCGCTTCCGACTCAGATTCTGACCAAAGACCAGATACAGTATAAATCCGAGAAAAGGGATATATAACAATACCAACAGCCAAGCCCAAGTGGAGCCCGCATCCCGGCGCTCCATAAAAATCACAACCGCAGCAAAGATAAAGTTTAAGACAAACAAGATGCTCAACAATATGGTAAGAATATTCATCTCTATTTTTCGTGCAGGTTTCCTCGCCTTTACAGGGTGGAATGCACGCCAACATGAGGGTGTGTCTGATATCCGAGGTCAGGCCAGTGTAACCGTCTCCAATCTTTTGTAGCAAGACCTGAAGCGGAAGCCACCCCCAAGAGGATTCCCGACCGGCCAAGGAATTCCCATTCTCTTTACATCCAGCCGTGTGAGCAGACACTCCCTAACCCAACGCTTTCCCTGCACTCCTCCTTTCCCCTTCTCCTCCGATCAGATCCTGGTTTCCTCAGATTCCAGATGTCCCCCGCAATTCACCCGTTCCACCCGCCATCCACTCTCTGGATGATAGAGGAGAATGGAAACGGCGGTATTCCTGATTTGGGTTCGACCGGGTCCATAACGCCCGTCACTGATCGATTCCAACATGGTATTGATGCTTCCCCCATGACTGACTACAGCCACCCTTTCACCGGGGTGTTCACGACAGATTTCATCTAGAGCCTTCCTCACCCGGACCCGAATGCTCTCTGTCGATTCCACTCCGTATTCCCCTCCCTGATTCCAGACTCGTTGCCAATCCACGGGATAACGTTCCTTCAAGCTTTCAAAGATAACCCCTCCCACTCTCCCAAATGGCGTTCCCGCAGGGAAGGAAGGGTGTGAACCGACATGTTCCTCCCAGCAGCCACCTGTTCCGCCGTCTGTACCGCTCGTTGCAGATCGCTAGCATACACTCCATGAAAGTGGATTCCTCTCAGATGTTTTCCTAGACGGCGGGCTTGTTCCAGTCCTACCTCTGACAGAGGGATATCCCGATGTCCCTGGATACGTCGCTCCCTGTTCCATTGAGTCTCACCATGCCGGATTAGATAGATGGTTGTCTCCATATATTCCCCTTCCTTCATCCCTCATACCGGAAACTTTTCGCTTTTGCATCCCAACTCAATTCATAGGTTTTAACCGTCCGTCCCTTACCATTTAACTGATCGACTGTCAACACCAGGATCGGTTGGTTCTCCTTGGATTCTTCTTCAAACAAGAGCAGCCGGTAACGAGCACGTGGATCCCTGGGGATGGACGGATCGAGCAACACTTGCTCATCTTGAACCAGACCGGCGATGTTGCCCCGGAAGCGGACCCGACCTCTTGCATCTAAAATCACAAAACGATCCACTGTACCGCTGAGTCGGGGAGCCTCCCCAGGTCTATTGGTGGAGAAACTTCCTCCGCGCACCGCTAGGAAAAATTCCGGTCGCTTCTGAGAATCCGCTTTTCCCCGGAAGGCTACCTGGGCTTCTGTTCCGAGCACCGCCTTCAGTCGTTTTTCTAGCCGGTCTTCCGTCCAATCCGGGGTGAGCATGGAGGCATCCAGAGTGTACATCAATGGTCTCAGTTGGTGACCTTCTGTATGAGAGGAGGCGACCACGGTCCACTTTTCTCCAGCAGACGGGGAGGAACTGACCAACCAGCGGGAGGTTAAGCGCTCTCCTTTTTTCAGTGGAAACCGGGCCAATTCCCAACGCTCTCTGCCTTTCTCCACTTTCAAGACGGCGGTGCGATCCACCTGTTTCAAAGTGAACTTCAGCACCTGTTTTCCGGATGTCCAGATCCCCCGATGGGTCACACGGTCTTCAGGAGTGGTCGGCACTTGGATCCGATAGCCCAAATCCAGAGTTTCCTGGGTCAGAGCCAACAGTTCCTCCTCCTCACTCCCCTTTTTTTTAACTTGGCTGGGAGCATAAACGGTCTCCTGCACCTGGTGAGTGCCTGTGTGAAACAAGTCCACGCGATAGGCTTGGGCCCGGGAGTCATAGACTACCACAGCTGCAAAATTGCCGTCGTAACTATATCCGAGCAGATAGGGACGGACCTGGGTGTATTGGCGAAAACCTTTCCGCTGGATCAACTCTTTCAAAGGGGGAACAACCTGATCTCTGTAAGGAACAAACCGTTCCCTCTTTTTAGATTTTTCCGGACTGAAACTGCTTTTTTGCGGAAACAGTGCCGGATTCCCCCCCTGACATGCAGCCACAGCTCCTACCAGAAGAAGTAACATGCAACTTTTTATCCAACGCGGCATACTCCACACCCCAATCCCCGAGTTATCCTTTTTACAGAGATCCGCCGTTGTTTGTATATAATGCCTGTAAGTATAGATGTTGGGATCATCGTTCCCATCGTATCGCGCAGACTGCGCAGGGTCAATCCGCAAATGAAGGGCCGTTTTTTTAAAAAGGAAACCGCGAATAGGAAATACTGCCGAACCCAAAATAAAGGTACCCATCCATCGAGGAATGAACCATGGAACTGATACTACAGACAGCGGAAGACTTGCGTCTCCAGCTCTTTCACTCCCGTCATGCACCCGCTTTGTACCGGCTGGTGGAAGCAAATCGATCCCATCTGGAATCGTGGCTTCCCTGGATTCGCACAGTGAAGGGAGTTCAGGAGATCGAAGGATATATATTCCGAACCCAGGCCGCCTTTGCCTCCGGGCAGGAAGCTCATTTCGGGATCTGGCACCGGGGAGTGTTGGGGGGATCGGTGACAGTGGAGAGAATCGATTCCCACCATCGCGTGGCAGAGATCGGATATTGGCTGAGCCGAGAGCAGACGGGGGGCGGCCTGATGACCCGATCCGTCCGTAGCGTCTGCACCTATCTTTTTCAAGAGCGACAGATCCACCGGATCGAAATCCGGGTAGAAGCCGTCAATCGCGCCAGCCGCCAAGTAGCCCTGCGATTAGGCTTCCAGGAGGAGGGCATTCTCCGTGAAGCCCTCAGGACGGATACTGGCAGAAGTGACCTGGTGATCTACGGATTGCTTCGGTCGGAATTGTGATTCAACAGGCTTGTTGATTAGCCATATTTTAGGCAGGAAATCACGGTCGGGATGGTGGGACGTGAAGAGCCTTTGTGCTCTTTGCAAGAGATCGTAGCCGTCCCACCCTCCCCGTCCCCTCAAGCGATATTTT
>CAUGKZ010000096.1 GCA_959600065.1 uncultured Kroppenstedtia sp.
TGGTACCGAATTTGCTTCCGAAACCAACGCTCAGCGGGTTCGGCAGCAAAACCAACAGGCTGCTCAATCTGCTCAGGCCGGTCAACAACAGCAGAAGCAGTTTGGTACCGAATTTGCTTCCGAAACCAACGCTCAGCGGGTTCGGCAGCAAAACCAAAAGGCCGAAACCCAGAAACAACAAAACCAAAAATAATTTCCTGCATAACGGATCCCATCCTGTCCAACAGGATGGGATCTTTTTCATCTCCGCCCCACTTGCAGGACCACGGTGGTGAGGAAACAGCCATCCACATTTTCCCCTGACAGGTTAAGTCCTAAACCACCTCTCGGGATTAATGTTCCATAAATTCCCTGTGATACAATTCCACCATCTTCTCTGCAATCGGTCCGGCGGCAACCCCTCCGTAACCCCCTTCGGGCACGATCACCGCCACTGCGATCTCAGGATCCTTTGCAGGGGCAAAAGCGATAAAAACGGAATTTTCCACCCGTCCCCGTCCCGGAATATCCTGCTCCGAGGTCCCGGTTTTGGCTGCCACCTGAAACGGAAGTTTTTTGAATAGATGGGGTGCAGTTCCCCCCGGTTGGGTAGCTAGGACCATCCCTCCCTTCACGGTTTGAAAATGACGGGAAGCGATTTTGCTCCGATTCAGCACTTCCGGTTTGTACTCCTGGATCACTTTACCCTTTGGATTCCGGATCTCCTCTGTCAGCAAAGGCTTCATCCGTTTTCCATCGTTAGCCAGTGTCGCAGTGTACTGAGCTAGTTGCATGGCTGTATAACGCTGGGCTTGGCCGAAGGAGCCCAAGACCATGGCTCCCAGTCCGGAGAAGTTCTTCGACATGGCCAGGTAATCTTCCGTCCCGTCCTGTTCCCCTTTTAAAGGAACCTCCGTGGGAACCCCCAGGCCAAACTGATGGGTATAGTCCTGATACCGCTGCACACTCTTCTTCCCATTCTGTTGATACCAACGGTTGGCCGTCCAAGCAAAAAACGTATTGGCTGACTTTTGTAAGGCCCGATCCACATCCAATCCCCCATAGTTATGATTTCCCGAATTCCTTACCGGGGGAGTCGCCCGAGCATAATAATAACTTCCGGGATCTTGAAACTGGGTGTAGGGGTGAATTATCCCTTCATTTAATGCCATCAAAGCCATCATCGGCTTAAATGTAGAACCCGGTGGTAAAGTGGAAAAGGGATGCCGTTGGGTCTCCTTCTCTGGATCATTCGAACCGCGGGCATCATAGGGGGCTTCCATGATCGTTCCATTACGGATGGTATACATCAGTTTTTTGTAGTCTTTAGAGGTGACAGATCCGTTCCAAATGTTTGGATCGTAATCGGGATAACTGACCATGGTGCGAATTTTTCCCGTTTTCACTTCCATCGCCACAGCGTATGCGTTTCGTGCATAGGGCGCGTGCTCACGACCGGCTTGGTTTCTCAGACGCTGGAGATGTTTTTCCACAAAATCCTCTGTCTCCAGTTGCATTTTTTCATCCAGGGTCAAAACCAAATTGTTCCCCGGCTGGGGTTTCACTTCCTTGATCACTTCCACAGGTTTACCAGTGGAATTGACACGGACCAGTTTATATCCGTGTTGCCCCCGAATCTGATCTTGGAAACTATACTCAATCCCATCCATCCCCACCTGTTCCCAATCCAGATATCCTCCCTCTTCCGCTGTTCCGGCAGCTTTTTTATATTTTTCAAGGGATGATTTGGCTCCAGCAAAGGGACGGACATAGCCAATGGTTTGAACTGCAAAGGAATCCTCCCGATACTTGCGGAGCGATTCCAGAAATACGTTCATTCCTTTATAGTCGGAGGGATGCTCTGAGAGCCTCACCACTTCTTTCTCGCTCAAACGGTCCTTTATTTTCTTGGGATAATAGGGAGGTTGCTTGCGGGGGACTGGATTCCCTTTTTTATCTATCCCTACATCCATTTTTTCCAGAACTTCCTTCACTGGAATGTCCAGCAGTTTGGAAAGTTTCTTCGCAGTGGCTAATTTTTCTTCATTGCTTTCATCGGTTTCCAGGTAAACCGCCGTAAACAGGGATTCATTCCCCACCAAGAGTTTGCCCCTGGTATCATAGATCTCGCCACGGGGCGCCACCACGGAAATCTGCTTGAAATTATTTTCCTCCGCCAGTTTGCGGTACTTTTCTCCTCCTCCCAATTGCACCCATGACAGGCGGAGAATAAGGGCCACAAACAACAAAAAGACGATCAGCCACAAAATGTGCAAACGCTGAAAGGTAAGTTCCCCATCTCTGACATTCCGTTTCCCGGGTTTGATCATTGACTTTATTCCAACCTTTCCACCCGAACCCTATAAGTGATTGCTCCTCACTTCTCCAGACAGCGGAATGGTTTTCTGCGGTGGTGTCCTACAGGTTCACCTCAAGGCACTCCGCAAATTTCTCCACCCTCCCTGCTTTCCATTCCAAGCACAATTCCGGTTCATCCTTTAAGATACCAAAAACTTGTCATGCTTGCGAGAGGGTGACGAATCCACTGTGAAAAAGTCGTCATACCTACAGGACACAAGTCGTGTTAGGGTCTCTTCACTCCCTCACGCTACGCAGGGAGGGTGGGGTTTCCCATGGAGTGCCTTGGGCTCGCAAGAACAACAGAACGAAATTGTGTAGAAAATCACAGAAAGGAAAGGACGTGAGGAGGTGGAGAGCCTTTGCGCTCTTTGCAAGAGACCGGAGCCGCCTCACCACCCTGTTCCCACCCGCTGAAAAACAAGAGCAATGTCGTCTGAAAGGGCACTAGAAACATTGTGAAAAAACCGTGAAGAAATGGTATTCATCGCTTAGGCCATAGCGGTGACCCCTGAATTCTATGAAACATATTTTACTATAAACATGATTTCATAGAAGAGAGGTTGAGCCATGGCCCAATCCCCTTATCATTGGATTAGGGAATACGGACGTCGGATGGACTCCAGTCTCAGAAGTTTACTGATCCAACGCCTGCAATTGCTTCGATATGTACCCTGCATCTTCCATCGAACCACACAGTCCCTGATCCATCGTTTGTCACGAGTACCTGTTTTGGTCCAGCTTGAGCAAAATCTTCAGCCGGATAGCCTTCTGGGAAATACCTTATTTGCGATGCAATCCCCCCGAAATTACTTCAGCAGTATTCACACTATTCGTATGAATATCACCTTATCCCAACTAAAAAAAATGATTTCGCTCCCCGAGGTAAAGCGGATTTACCTCGACCGCAAGATTTATGCCCTATTGGATACGGTGGTTCCCGCTGTGGGCGCCCCTTTGGCATGGTCGATGGGAAACCAGGGAGAAGGGGCCACCATCGCTATCATTGACACTGGCATCCATCCCCACCCCGATCTGGTCCATCCGCAGTCCCGTATCCTCGCTTTCAAAGATTATGTCAAAGGGAAGACCAAACCCTATGATGACAACGGACATGGGACCCATTGCGCCGGAGATGCCGCCGGCAACGGCCACTCCTCCGGCGGAAAATATAAAGGCCCCGCTCCAGGGGCAAACCTGGTCGGGGTAAAAGTTCTCAATAAAATGGGGTCTGGAAATCTCTCGGATGTGATCGGCGGCATTGAATGGTGCATCACCCATCGGGCTCAATACAATATCCGAGTTCTCTCCCTCTCCCTGGGCAGCCGGACACAAACCTCCTACCGAGACGACCCTGTCGCCCAAGCCGCCGAGCAAGCTTGGAAACAAGGAATCACCGTGGTCGCAGCTGCGGGAAACGACGGCCCCGACCCTGGGACTATTTCAAGCCCAGGCATCCACCCCCATGTGATCACAGTAGGGGCCTCCAATGATAATGGAACCCCCACCCTCTCTGATGATGATGTCACCCCTTTTTCCAGCCGTGGTCCCACGATCGACCATATCGCCAAACCGGATGTGCTAGCCCCTGGTGCTGGGATCACTTCTCTGCGTGCTCCCCGTTCCTTTATCGACAAGACCGCTCCCGACAGCCGGGATGGCCGGTATTATATCTCCCTTTCCGGCACCTCGATGGCTACCCCGATCGTTGCTGGCTTGGTGGCTGTACTGTTGACCCGTAATCCAAAATGGACACCGGATCAAGTGAAAAAAGAATTGCTTCAATCAGCCAAAAGCTTGGGGTTACCATCTGACGTACAGGGGAAAGGGGTCGTTCAAATCCATCCTCGCTGGTTTAAGGGATAAAGCGCCCCATATGACGGGCAAGCAGCTGCACCGACTGAAAAGAACTCACTTTTCCATAGCTCCGATTTTCCTGAATAGGTATCGTGGACTCCACCATGAGCCGCCGGATCAGATCCGGCTTGAGATCCGACCGCAAATAAAGGAGAAGGGCCACCGTCCCGCTAACATGGGGCACGGCCATCGATGTTCCGCTCATCTCCCGGGTGGTTCCATTCAACCAGGCGGATCTGATTTGGTCTCCGGGAGCGGCCAGATCTACCCCGTCTCCCACATTGCTGAAGGGGGCCAACCGTCCATCGTTTGAAACGGCTGTAACTCCAATCGTTTCATCAAATCGGGCTGGATAGTCCACATTGCCGGAATTTCCCTGATTTCCCGCCGCCGCCACCATTGTAATACCTTGTCGATGAGCGGTTCGGATGGCTTCAAGAAGTGTGTCGCTCACTTTGGGCATTCCGAAACTCATATTGACTACGTCCATCCGGTTCTCGATGCACCAGTTAATAGCACTCAGCAAATCGGATAGGTTGGCACTCCCTTTACGATTAAAAGCCTTGACCCCGTAGATGTGAACCCGCGGAGCCACTCCCATCACATTTAAATCAGTAGCCCGACCGGCGATGGTAGCCGCCACATGAGTCCCATGGCCATTATAATCATAGGGAGTGAACATCGGAGAGAGGATGTTGACACCTCCGCTGTAGTTCTTCTGAACAGCCGGATGATCATTGGCGACTCCCGTATCGATCACCGCCACCTTAACTCCTCTTCCCTTAGTATAGGGCCAAACTCGGGTAGCCTCAACATCCTGAATCCCCCAGGGAAGACCCTCTGCTGCCCCCTCGGTGATTTCCCCTGCGATCGGATCGGTGATCGTCACCTGAGAATCATACTCCCAATGGACCACATCCGGATGTCCTTCCAAACTGTATAGACCTTCTTTTCTTACAAATTCACCCACAATAACTCCCAGATGGGGCAAAACCCGCACAGGCCGTCCTCCGCATCGATTGATCTCACGGATGCAATTCTTGGGATTGCTGTAATCCTTTAAATACAAAATTTTGCGAACGTAATTCATACTCCGATTCACCCATGGCAGAGGTCCTTGAAACCATTCCGGCCTAGTAGACATGATTGTCCCAACTCCTTCTCTCACTGACCGACCCCGGCCTGAATATATTGAGCAAGACTTCAACCCCAAGGAGCGAGTTCATGATGAAATCACCCAGGGATAATCACCAAGGAAACAAGAGAAAATCCGCCCGTCCCTCTCCGTTGTCCCCTTCTGTCCAATCCCGACAGATCCAAGAGATCCGCCACCTTTCCCAAGAGATCACCGCCGCCACTTCCAAGATTGAAAGATGGATGGAGACGATGATGCGACTGAGCCATGCCATGGAAGACAAGAAAGGCTTGCAGGAGTTGATTGAGACCCTCTCCAAAATAAAGTCAAAAGTCGATTCCAAATCTAACGACTCCACCGAGGAAAGAAAAGGTAACGATCCTGATAGAAGTGCAACGCCCCATTCCAACAGCGAAGGAAAAACGAGTTCAAAATCATCCAAAACCTCTGGCGGAGAGAAAGAAGGGGAGGCTGCTGACGGACATAAGCCCTTTTCTCAGGACGGCGACAGCCTTTACGATCTGATCAATGCACCGGGGATGACCAAAATCGTGGATAATGTGATGAAGGTCAGGCAGACACGACAACAGAACCGAAAAAGAAACCAGAACTGAGTGCTTTAAACCGGGCTGCTCTTCGGCGGCCCGGTTCTATCGTGGAGGCCTTTTCTTTTTTCCTTTTTCCCGCTCTTTTTTCACCGGCGCTGTCTTTAATCCTTGGCTAATCCTGCGTGCCTGTTCTTCTGAGATCCATTCCCGGCCGACCAGTCCATTTAATGCTTGGTCCGGGCGCCCTGCAGACCTAACCATATCCATCAGTTCTTTCATCTCCTGGTTTCCCAAAGGAACACCGGTCAATCGGCGGATATATTCAAAAAATCCATCCAACCCTTGCCGGTGATAATTTTTTTTCGCATCTTCCAAAATCCCATCCAGCATCTTGTCATTTACCACACGATATCCAACCAAACCGTTGATCAAGTCAGCGAAATCCTTCTTTGACGGACCCGTGTTTGTCAAAGATCCGCACCTCCTCGGATGGATGCAATCTGTGTGCCGGCGTCCCATATATCATAGTTGTATGTGGAGATACAGGCTTTGCACATGACAAACACCCAATATCCCAAAAAAGGGGCAGACGCCTAGACGCGGGGTTGTCCCAGCTAGGCTGTTGATGAACCAAAACGAGCGGTGGGGAGGGGCAAGGGAGTCCTGTGCTACCCAAGCGATCTTTATGCGCCACAGGCACTACAATCTGGAATCAAGGAAGCGCCGCAGACACTACAATCTA
>CAUGKZ010000097.1 GCA_959600065.1 uncultured Kroppenstedtia sp.
AGGACCCACCTCAAAACACTACTCAAAGGAGCTTTCTATGAAGCAGGATACTCTACTTTTTGACCTATTGCAATCGCTGTATGGTTTGCAGGAACATACCCAACTAGCTCAAGCATATGAATTCCAGAATTCCGCAAAATTCTCCACCTATCACTTGTTGAAATACTGGATCGCCGTTGCCATCGGACAGTGGAAAGGATTTCTCCATAGTGAAAAACAACCCCCAACCTGCGCTGGGCTTCCTTCAGTGGACCAATCCACCTTGGCGAAGAAAGCCAGAGAAGTGCCTTTTGATATGATGCAAAAGATCCTCCATACCCTCATTCGTCGATTCGGTCGGAACGTTCGACGAACCCTTTCGCTCCCGCTTCCCATTGAAGCCCTCGATTCCACTACCGTCATGGTCGGAAAGGGAAGGCTCCCTTGGGCCCATTTTCAAGGAAGCCAAGCAGGGGTGAGAAGCTACACGTCAGGATAAATACAACGGATCAAGCTTTGGTACAAGTCGAAGCTTCCCCTGCACGGGCACACGACATGGCCTCCACCCTGTTGCAAGAGCCCCATCACATGGGTGGTTCAAGATCGGGAATACATTCACGGCAAACGGTTGGAAAAGCTGGATGACCAGCGGGTCTTCTTTGTCGTGAGTTTACGCAAAAATATGAAAATCGCTCACGTACTCCATCCAACGAGGATTCCCCTATATTTCAGGACATTGGGGCCACTCTTCAAGGGACCTCCCGTCCGCTTCGGATCGTTTCCTTTCACGGTGATCAAGGAAAGGCCATCCACGTCGTG
Source organism: uncultured Kroppenstedtia sp. (assembly GCA_959600065.1). Lineage (GTDB taxonomy): Bacteria > Bacillota > Bacilli > Thermoactinomycetales > DSM-45169 > Kroppenstedtia > Kroppenstedtia sanguinis. The sequence continues at coordinate 799 of CAUGKZ010000097.1, forward strand.
ACGAATTTGATCGTGGTAGATCCCGAGGGGATTGCTGATCTGTACCGCGCCCGATGGCAAGTGGAGCTTTTTTTCCGTTGGCTCAAGCAGCATCTGAATGCCACAACCTTGTTTGGGACGACAGAGAATGCGGTTAATGGCCAACTGTTTGGTGCCTGTATTACCTATGTTTTGCTCCATATGCTTTATAATTGGAAGAAGCCGGGTCACTTCCGATCTGTTTCCATGCTGGATTTCATGCGTGATCTATGGAACCTTCAACATCACCTGTAATGGGTGCTTTCCTTGTTCGATTTGTTACGAGCTTCCCCTCATCTTTATGCGAAATATGGCTAACCGACAGGCTTGAGTTTCACATGACCTTCCGTTAAACCTCTCTTCCCCAACCGTCGCAGATTTCCTTCCGAAAAAGGGAACGTTTGTTTCTTGAGAGGTTGTCATAAGTCCCTTTCCCGATCGATAGACTGCAGCAGGAGGGGATCTGGATGCGTTTCAGTGAATTTGCGGAAAAAGAATTGATCGATGTGGCAGGGGGAGAACGGATCGGATCCGTGGGTCAGGCGGATCTGGTGATTGATCCCCAGACGGGGGATATCCGTTCTCTGTTGTTACCCGTGGGGAATTCCTGGTTTGGGAAAAAGCAGGGGGCACGGGAGATTGCATGGAGTCAGATCCGGAAGATCGGTCCCGAGATGGTGATTGTGGAAGGGGTAGGGCGTTCTTATTACAGCCGATAAAAGCGTTGGGTTTGAACTGTCGGGATGAAATGGTGGGCCAAAGTTCACAACGTGGATTACATGATGGGTGCCGGGCTTAGATCTGCCCGGCTTTTTCATATGAACAAAGGCTGAGTTCCCGGTCACCGTGGTTGCTCTATTCTCATAGGATGCAAAAGCGGAGAACTTCTCTCAATGAGGGGATCCCCGCCTCATGGGGTGCTCCCCCAGGAAAGGGGTCTTACTGGGGAGATGTTGACGGGGAAACACATCGCCATTGTCGGCGGAGATGCCAGACAATTGGAAGTGATCAAAAGTTGCATCGAGGGGAATGCGAAAGTCAGTCTGATCGGATTTGACAATCTGCAAAACCCATTCAGCGGTGCTGTCCACCGTGAGCTAAGTATTCAGTTTGTCGAATCGGTGGATTTAATGATCTTGCCCATCATGGGGACCGATGATCATGGGTTGGTGGACAGTATTTTCACCCAGAGGCGAATCGTATTGGCAGAAGAGCATATATCCGCATTGCCGGACCACGCCATTATATTTTCGGGGATGGCTAAACCCTATCTGAAAAATCTCTGTGAGAAGTATTCCATACGTCTGGTGGAATTGCTGATGCGGGATGATGTCGCCATCTACAACTCCATCCCTACGGTGGAGGGAGCTTTGATGTTGGCGATCCAAAATACCAATATCACTATCCACGGTTCTACCTGCGCTGTTTTGGGACTGGGAAGAGTAGGAATGACACTCTGCCGAACGTTGCATGCCCTCGGAGCCCGGGTGAAGGTGGGGGTCCGCAGTCCGGATCAAGTGGCCCGGGCAGAAGAGATGGGACTCTCCCCTTTTCTGATGAAAGACTTATCGGCTCAAGTGGGGGATTTGGACCTGTTGTTCAACACAGTACCCGCTCAGGTGGTAACGGAGCAGGTGTTGAACCAGATGTCCTACTCCTGTGTGATTATCGATTTAGCTTCGAAACCAGGGGGAACTGATTTTACCTTTGCGGAAAAACGAGGGATTAAAGCGATGCTAGCCCCTAGTCTGCCAGGGATTGTCGCCTCCAAAACAGCGGGCAGGATTTTGGCACGGACAATCACCCGCCTGATGGCGGAAGAACTGGGTGAGAGGGAGTGATGGATATGAATCTTGCGGGAAAGACGATTGGATTTGGCATGACAGGTTCCCATTGCACCCATGATGAAGTGTTACCGCAAATGAAACGCCTGGTGGATCTGGGCGCACGGGTGATCCCGATTCTTTCGCATACGGTGCAAAAGGTGGATAGCAAGTTCGGTGAAGCCCGGGAATGGCTGGCCAAAATTAGTGAAATCACAGATGAGAAGATGATCACGACAGTTCCTGAAGCGGAACCAGTCGGTCCCAAAAAATTGCTCGATTGTATGTTGATTGCTCCTTGCACAGGGAACAGCATGGCTCGTTTAGCCAATGCATTAACGGATGGTCCGGTTTTGATGGCAGCAAAAGCGCAGATGAGAAATCGGCGTCCGGTGGTTCTCGCCATCTCGACGAATGATGCTCTAGGACTCAATGCGGCCAATTTGGCCCGGTTGTTGCCAGCGAAATATATCTATTTTGTCCCCTTCGGTCAGGATTCCCCTGAACAGAAGCCGAACTCCTTAGTAGCCAGGATGCAACGGATTCCGGAGACGATTGAAGCTGCCATGGCGGGGGAACAAATCCAACCATTGATAGTTGAAAAATACCGGGATTTAACCTCATAATAGATAGGGATTGATAGTATGTCAGAGATCCTGTGTCGGCTGAATCCATCACGGGAAAGACTCCATAGGATCTCTGACAGAGGAAAATGAGGGGGATTAATTCTATGCCATCAAAGGAAGCAACTGTGGCTGTTTTGGGAGCGACAGGTGCAGTTGGAGAACAGATCCTGAGGAACCTGGAGAGACGTTCCTTTCCTGTGAAAGAGCTCCGCTTGCTTGCATCCCGTCGATCCGCTGGCAAAAAGGTCCGTTTCAAGGGAGAGGAAGTGAAAGTGCAGGAGGCATCTCCCGAGGCCTTCAAAGGAGTGGATATCGCTCTGTTCAGTGCAGGTGGGGGTGTAAGTGAAACTTTTGCACCCGAAGCCGTGAAACGAGGGGCCGTGGTTGTCGACAACACGAATGCATTCCGGATGGATCCGAAGGTCCCCCTGATCGTCCCGGAAGTGAATGGGGCTGCGATTGGCCATCATCAAGGAATTATAGCCAATCCCAACTGCTCTACGATTCAGATGGTTGTGGCTCTGAAGCCTCTTTATGACCGATTCGGTTTGGAGCGGGTAATTGTGTCTACTTACCAGGCGGTCTCCGGCTCTGGAGCGGCAGCCATGGAGGAATTGAAGGAGCAGTCTCGGGCCGCGCTGGAAGGCAAGGAAGTAGTGAAAGAGATTATGCCTGTGGGTAAACTGCCCCAGCATTATCAGATCGCCTTCAATGTTATCCCGCAATGCGATGTGGCTGAGGAGAACGGATTCACCCTGGAAGAGATGAAGATGGTCCGGGAAACAAAGAAAATCTTTGCTGATGAAACGATCGGAGTGACCGCCACCTGTGTCCGTGTGCCGGTCTCCCGCGGTCACAGTGAATCCGTCTACGTGGAGTTGAAACGAGATTTTCAGCTAGAGGAAGTGCGTGAGGCGTTTCGACAGGTTGAAGGAATCGTCCTGCAGGATGACCTTCATCGCCAAGTTTATCCGATGCCTCTGAAGACGGTGGGTCGGGATGAAGTTTTTGTAGGTCGGGTTCGGAAAGATACGGTCCATCCAAGAGGTCTCAATTTTTGGGTGGTTGCCGACAACCTTCTGAAAGGCGCCGCAACCAACGCTGTTCAAATCGCAGAACATCTGCTTTGATTCAAATGAAGAAGGGATTGTCTCATGAGAATCCGTATACAGAAATTCGGAGGTACTTCCGTGGCAACCCCAGAACGCCGAAGTCGGGTGATCCATCATATCCGGCAAGCTCTGGAGGAGGACTGCAGGGTCGTCGTAGTAGTCTCGGCGATGGGACGCAAGGGGGATCCCTATGCTACGGATACATTTTTGGAGTGGGTTTCAAAAAATGGTAATCCTTTGTCGCCGCGTGAACAAGATCTGTTACTTTCCTGTGGAGAGATTATCTCCGCGTCGACCTTGTCTGGCATTTTAAACCGGGAAGGGATCTCCAACACCGTATTAACCGGTGGCCAAGCGGGAATTATCACCAATAATCAATACAATAACGCTCAGATTCTCACGGTGAATCCGACCCGGGTGCAAGAAGAGCTGGAACAGGATCGGGTGGTGATCCTGGCTGGTTTTCAGGGAAAAACCATCGATGGGGAGATCACCACACTGGGACGAGGCGGGAGCGACACAACGGCGACAGCCTTGGGTGTTGCTCTGAAGGCAGATACGGTGGATATATTTACAGATGTGGAAGGGATTATGACAGCGGATCCCCGGATTGTTGAAGATGCGGCTCCGTTGGATACTGTCACCTACTCTGAAATTTGCAACCTCGCTTTCCAGGGTGCCAAGGTAATCCATCCCCGGGCTGTGGAACTGGCCATGCAGACCAATGTCCCCATCCGGGTACGCTCCACCATGAGTGATCACCCCGGAACCTTGGTGTCCAGCACTTATCATCAACCGGGTGGGGAGTTTAACGACCGCCTCATTACTGGGATCACACATATGCCCCAGGTGACTCAAGTGAAGGTCCCTGCCAAAGAAGGGCAGTATGATCTTCAGCTCAAGGTGTTCAAAGCGATGGCCGAGAACGGGATCAGTGTGGATTTTATTAATATCAATCCCAGCGGGGTGGCCTATACGGTCTATGATCAGGTGGCGGATCAGGCTGAGGAGATATTGCTCTCGCTGGAACTGGAACCGGAACTTGTGCGTCACTGTGCCAAGGTTTCAGTGGTGGGGGCGGGTATTGCCGGTGTGCCGGGGGTGATGTCCCGGATTGCGGAAGCTTTGACTCATGAGGATATTCCCATCCTCCAATCCGCAGATTCCCACACCACGATCTGGGTGCTGGTTCCGGGGGAGAAAATGGTTCAAGCGATTCGCTCCCTGCATCGGAAATTTGAACTTCATCATGTTCATATGACCTGATCCTCAAGGTCAACTATACAAAAAATTACATCGTGATTAGATCGGGATATAGGGGGATGGACACCGTGGAATTTGGTAGACTTCTGACTGCTATGATCACTCCCATGACGGATAGCGGGGCCATAGATTGGCCCAGTGTCGATTCCGTCGTGGAACACCTGATCGAATCCGGCACCGACTCTTTGGTTGTTGCAGGGACGACAGGGGAATCGCCCACATTGACTCACGAGGAGAAGCTGGAGCTGATCCGGCATGTGGTCCGACAAGTGGACGGACGTGCAGGGGTAATTGCCGGTTCTGGCAGCAACGACACCGCTTCTTCGATTCAATTGACCCAGGAGGCGGAAAAAACAGGTGCGGACGGCGTGATGCTGGTGGTCCCGTACTATAACAAACCGACGCAGGAGGGGTTGTACCAACACTTCAAAACGGTGGCCCAATCCACTTCACTCCCGGTCATGCTGTATAACATTCCGGGTCGGAGTGTGGTCAATATGAGTGTGGATACCATGGTCCGTCTGACCCGTGATGTGGAAAACATCACCTCAATTAAGGAGTCCAGCGGTGATTTGGTTCAAGTGATGGAACTGGTGGAAGGGAAGCGGGAGGATGTTGCTGTATATAGTGGGATGGATGAGCTGACGGTTCCGTATCTCTCAGTAGGGGGAGCAGGGATCGTGAGTGTCGCGAGTCACGTGGCTGGAGAAGAAATGAAGCAGATGGTGGAATCTTTTTTCCAGGGGAATGTGGATCGGGCTGGCCAAATACAACGTCGCCTCATTCCCTTGGTCCGGGGACTCTTCATGACTTCCAGTCCGGCACCGTTGAAGTATGCTCTATCCTTGATGAAGGTTTGCGGGGATTCAGTCCGTCTGCCGATCGTACCGTTGAAACCTTCTGAAAAAGA
>CAUGKZ010000098.1 GCA_959600065.1 uncultured Kroppenstedtia sp.
AGCGCCGATTCCGGGCAAATCTGCGTTAGGGATTGAGGTTCCTAATCCAGAGGTTTCCATCGTCGGTCTCCGGGATGTATTGGAGAGCTCTCTATACCATGAGGCATCTTCCAAACTGTCTATCGGGTTGGGGAGGGATATCTCGGGAGAACCGATTGTAGGAAATCTGACTCAGATGCCCCATCTGTTAGTTGCAGGTGCGACAGGCTCAGGGAAGAGTGTTTGTATAAATGATATTATTTGCAGTATCCTGTACAAGGCCAAGCCTCATGAAGTCAAGTTTATGATGATTGACCCCAAAATGGTGGAGTTGAATATTTACAACGGAATTCCTCATCTGCTGGCACCGGTGGTAACCGATGTCCGCAAAGCTGCCGTCGCTCTTAAAAAGGTAGTGGCCGAGATGGAGAAACGATATGAGCTGTTTGCGGAAATCGGAGCTCGGGATATCGATCGCTATAACCAACTGGTCCGTCAAAAAGAACAAGGAAAATCTCTTTTGCCATACATTGTGGTGATCGTCGATGAATTGGCGGATCTGATGATGGCAGCACCCGCAGATGTGGAGGATGCGATCTGCCGGTTGGCGCAGATGGCGAGAGCAGCAGGGATTCACCTGATTATCGCGACTCAGCGACCTTCTGTCGATGTGATCACCGGATTAATCAAGGCGAACATCCCATCACGGATCGCCTTTGGTGTCTCCTCTCAAACCGACTCCCGCACTATTTTGGACATGGGCGGAGCGGAAAAATTGTTGGGTAGAGGGGATATGCTCTATCTTCCAGTGGGAGCTTCCAAACCGATCCGTGTACAGGGATCTTTTGTCTCGGATCAGGAAGTGGAGGCCGTGGTCCACTATGTAAAGGATCAGCAGCAAGCCCGTTATCATGAAGAGATGATTCCCGATGACGGGGAGACGGAGGACGTCAATGGGAGGGAAGTGGAGGATGAGCTTTTTCCCCAGGCGGTTCAGCTGGTGGTGGAAGCGAAGACCGCTTCCGTATCCCTGTTGCAACGTCGTCTGCGAGTGGGGTATACTCGGGCTGCCCGCTTGATCGACTTTATGGAGGAGCGGGGAATCGTCGGTCCCTACGAAGGGAGTAAGCCGAGAGAAGTATTGATGACGCCGGAACAATTGTCTAAACAACAGATCTCCTAGTCGAGTCGTTTTATAAAAGGCTGGTCAATTGGACAACTGCATGGTATAACAATAAAGGGGTATGAAACCCGCAGGGAAAAACGGTTTCACATTGATTCCGGACAAGCCGTTATCCCACAGGTGCATCCTCCTCTACTTTTTACAAGCTGTTACCATACTCAAGGGGGTTCACTGCATGAAAAGAAAATCCTGGAGCATCTTGCTTCTGAGCGCCTTGCTCGTCATCGCCACAGGCTGTGGCGCCGGTGGGAATCAAGCTGGCGACAAGGGAGAGGGTTTTTCCGCCGGTTTGGTGACGGACACCGGCGGGGTCAACGATGAGTCCTTCAACCAGTCGGCTTGGGATGGTATGGAGAAGGCGAAGAAGGATTTGGGTGCCAAAATCAAATATTTGGAATCCAAGCGGGATGAGGATTATATCCCTAATTTGACGCGATTTTCCAGGGAAGAACAAGATATTATTTGGGGGATCGGCTTTAAATTAAACAAAGCAATTCCGGAAGTAGCAGATCAGTTCCAGGATCGTAAATTCGGGATCGTGGATGACAACCTGGGAGGGAAAATTCCAGACAATGTGGTTGCCGTCACTTTTAAGGAGCATGAAGGCTCCTTCCTGATGGGTGTCATCGCCGGTTCCATGACCAAAACCAATAAAGTGGGTTTCATCGGCGGCATCAGCTCGCCCTTGATCAAAAAGTTTGAGGTGGGCTTCAAAGCAGGAGTTCAAGCCGCCAATCCCAAGGCCAAAGTGACTACGGTCTATGCGGAAAGCTTCGATGATGTATCCAAAGGTCGTTCCTTGGCTTCCAACATGTACAATGATGGAGCGGATATTATTTATCACTCCGCTGGCGGAGTGGGCAAAGGCCTCTTTGACGAAGTAAAAACACGGGAAAAAGGAAAATATTGGGCTATCGGAGTCGACCTGGATCAGTCCAAACTGGCTCCTGACCATACCCTCACTTCCATGGTGAAACGGGTGGACCGGGCTGTGTTCGATATTATGAAAGATATGAAGGAGAAGGACGAGTTTCCCGGTGGTAAGCAGGTGGAGCTCGGCTTGAAGGAAGATGCGGTGGGCCCGGCTGAAACGTCCAACAAGCATGTTCCTGATAAAGTGATGAAGAAAGTGGAAGATTATAAACATCAGATCATGGATGGAAAAATCGAAGTTCCCTCCAACGAACAAGAACTGAAAAAATTTAAACCGTAACCTATTTTGTCAGCCGAGCGGAACCGGGCTAGCCTAGAGCTAGCCCTTTTCGCCGATAAAAGGAAGGAGGCTCCCATGAATATCGTCGAAATGAAGGGGATCACCAAACGGTTTCCCGGAATTGTGGCCAATGACCAGATCCATCTGGAAGTCAAAGAAGGGGAGATTCATGCCCTCTTGGGTGAAAATGGTGCGGGAAAGTCCACCTTGATGAACATTCTGTTTGGACTTTACCAGCCGGATGAAGGGGAGATTTGGATCCAGGGAAAACCGGTTCAAATCACCGGCCCCAATATGGCTGGGAAGTTGGGAATCGGGATGGTCCATCAACACTTTATGCTGGTGGATCCCTTTACCGTAACTGAGAACATTATATTGGGGAAGGAACCGGTGAAACGCGGCTGGATCGATTGGGCGAGGGCGGAGCAGGAAGTCCAGGAGATCTCGGACCGGTATGGTCTTCGTGTCGATCCCAGGGCACGAATCCGGGATATTTCCGTCGGTATGCAACAACGAGTGGAGATTTTGAAGACACTGTATCGCGGTGCCGACATTCTGATTTTTGATGAACCTACGGCGGTGCTGTCTCCGCAAGAGATTCAGGAATTGATCGAAATTATGAACAATCTGGTCAAAGAAGGAAAGACCATTATTTTTATCACCCACAAACTGAAGGAAATCATGCAGGTCTGTGATCGGGTGACTGTGATCCGCCGTGGAAAATATATCAACCGGGTGAAGGTGGAGGAAACCGATGAGAACCGACTCGCTTCGATGATGGTGGGGAGGGAAGTCTCTTTTGCCGTCGAAAAGGAAGTAGCGCAGCCCCAGGAGGCAGTTCTGTCCATTGAGGATTTGCACGTAACCGACTCCCTGGGTGTCGGTGCGGTCAACGGACTCGATCTGGAGGTTCGGGCAGGTGAGATTGTGGGGATTGCCGGTGTGGACGGGAACGGTCAGACGGAGTTGCTGGAGGCGATCACTGGGTTGCGGAAGGTGCAAAAGGGGAAAATCAGTCTGAATCACTCCGAGATCACGAACCGAAGGCCCCGGGAAATCACCGAAAGCGGAGTGGGGCACATTCCCGAGGACCGGCATCGCCGCGGACTGATTCTTGATTTCTCTGTCAGTGAAAACATGGTTTTGCAAACCTATTATCAGGCTCCTTTTGCCAAAGGGATCAATCTGCAATATGACCAGATCCATCCCTATGCCGAGCGTTTGATCCAGGAGTTTGATGTACGAACTCCCGATATTCATACATCAGCACGGGCCCTTTCCGGCGGAAACCAGCAGAAAGGGATTATTGCCCGGGAGGTGGATCGGGACCCCGATCTGCTGATTGCAGCCCAGCCGACTCGAGGTCTCGATGTAGGGGCGGTTGAATTTATCCATAAACGGCTGGTGGAGCAACGGGATAAAGGAAAAGCAGTTCTCTTGATGTCCTTGGAATTGGATGAAGTGATGAAACTGAGCGACCGGGTTGCCGTCATCTATGAAGGAAAGATCGCAGGCTGGGTCGATCCTCGAACCGCAACAGAAGAAGAAGTGGGGCTGTTGATGGCTGGTAGCTCTGCGGATACGGAGGTGAAACACGGATGCAACTGATACAGCGAAAGCAGTCGGCCTTCCTGACCTCCCTGATATCTGTCTTGCTTGGAATGCTGGTGGGGGCCGTGATGATGTTAGTGGCTGGTTATGACCCGATCAAGGCTTACTCCGCTCTGCTATCCAGTGCATTTCTCATGCCATATGATATCGGGGAGACGATCCGAACCATCTCACCCTTGATCTTGACGGGTCTTGCAGTGGGCTTGGCTTACCGGACTGGCTTGTTTAATATCGGGGTGGAAGGGCAGTTTATCATCGGCCAATTGGCAGCGACGATTATCGCTCTCAAACTGGATCTGCCTCCGGTGATTCACACTGTGGTGGCTGTGATTGCCGGTGCTGTCGGGGGAGCTTTATGGGCTTTCCTGCCCGGACTGCTCAAAGCGGTTCGAGGGGTTCATGAAGTGATCGTGACGATCATGATGAACTTCATCGCTTTATATCTTTCCAACGTGCTGGTTCGGGAATGGTTGTCCAACGGAGCCGATTCCACGGAAAAGATTCCGGCGTCTGCCTCCCTTCGCTGGAGTGATCTCTCTTCTCTTTTTGGGGGTGCACGGATTCATATCGGTATTTTTATCGCGCTGGCCACCGCACTCTTAATGTATTACCTCCTGTGGCGGACCACTTCCGGGTTTGAATTGCGGGCAGTCGGTTTTAACCCCGACGCTTCCGAGTACGCCGGGATGAGTGTGAAGCGGAATCTGATCTTGTCAATGATGATCAGCGGTTCTTTTGCCGGTTTGGCTGGAGCTTCAGAGTTGCTGGGAACATCGGGCTATCTGGCGATTCAGGCAGCCCATACCGGCATCGGCTTTGACGGAATCGCTGTCGCCTTACTGGGAGCTAATTCTCCGTTGGGAATTATCTTGGCAGGTTCGCTGTTTGGGATTCTCACATACGGAGGCAACAATATGCAATTCGTGGAAGGCGTTCCTTTCGAGGTGGTGCGGGTGGTCTTTGCGGCCGTTATCCTTTTTGTCGCGGCCAATATTGTCCGTTGGGGTACCCAGAAGTTCCGGAAAAAGGCGGTGAAAAACGATGCTTGATATCCTCACCAATATCTTGCAGACCACAGTTCTCTACGCCACTCCCTTGATTCTAGCCGCCCTCGGAGGGTTGTTTTCGGAAAGGTCTGGTGTGGTTAACATCGGCCTGGAAGGTCTGATGACCATCGGGGCGTTCATGGGAGCTGTTGTGACTCTGGCGACGCATAATCCGTGGATCGGTCTGTTAGCAGCGGTTGTCGCTGGAATTTTGTTTGCTCTGCCCCATGCGGTGGCCTCGATCACTTTCAAAGCGGATCAGGTGGTCAGCGGTGTGGCTATCAATTTCCTCGCTTTGGGAGTGTCTGTCTATTTGGTGAAGTCCTTATATAACGGAGCGGCCCAGACGCCAACGGTAAAGGAAACCCTTACTAGGCTCCCGATTCCTGGTCTGGATCAAATTCCTGTGATTGGGCCGGCTTTGTTTAATGCTTTTCCTACTACGTATCTAGCGGTCTTGTTGGTGATCGTTACTTACTTTCTCCTGTATCGGACTCCCTTTGGCATGCGCCTCCGGGCAGTAGGGGAGCATCCCCGTGCTGCTGAGACCATGGGGGTAAATGTGTTCCGGATGAGATATATCGCCGTGTTGATCAGCGGGGCGTTGGCAGGTGCCGGAGGTGCCGGGCTTTCCATCGCCATCGGTAGTGAGTTCAATCAAACGACTGTGGCTGGTCAAGGATTTATCTCCCTGGCGGCATTGATTTTTGGGAAATGGAATCCCTTTGGCGTTCTAGGGGCCGCCACATTCTTCGGGTTTGCCGTCGGTTTGGCCCTGATCGGACAAGTCTTTGGTCTGACAACTTATATTCCCAGTGAAGTTCTCAACATGCTTCCTTATATCCTGACCATTTTGGCCTTGGCCGGATTTGTCGGGCGAGCCCAGGGACCTGCTGCCGTGGGCAAGCCTTATGAAACTGGTGGACGCTAATAATCAATCAGAAACTAGAGCTTTGATTAACCATAAAGTAGATGTTGGGATGGCTACGATCTCTTGCAAAGAGCGCAAAGGCTCTCACCATCCCGACCTAAAATATGGCTAATCAACACGCCTGCAATCAGACGTCTTTTCCTGTCGGGGAGAGGCGTTTTTTGTACTCCGTAGGGGGATTGCGCAGGTTGTCAGAGATATTTCTTCGATCCAGGGACATAATATAAAACAGAAGTCGGAGCATTGTAGATCCTTTTCGAGTGTCTCTCCTTTCTTATATAATGGAGGATACATACTCAGAGAAAAGAGGTGTTGGTGTGTCTGAAATGTCTTTTGAATCGGTGAATGTGGGAAATCTCAGGGTTCATGTTTGTTCGACGGATAAATTTAAGACCACATTGATGATGGCGATGGTTCAGCAACAACTGTCTACAGAGACAGTGACTCGTCATGCTCTCTTACCGAATGTCCTACAACGGGGCACCCAGACCCACCCTTCAACAGTGGGACTGAAACGCAAATTGGATGATCTGTATGGGGCTACACTGTTTGGAGATGTGTTCAAGCGAGGAGAGCGACATATTC
>CAUGKZ010000099.1 GCA_959600065.1 uncultured Kroppenstedtia sp.
AACAGATTGGGCGATCCAGCTGAAGGAGTGAAACCTCCACTCGCCCGCCCCTCACTTAAAAACCAGGACCCGCAACGGGTCCTGGTTTTTGATTGGATCATTTGGATAACGAGTAAATCGTCGCATGAGCGCATCTCGCTTTTCTAGAAACATATATATACGCCTGATGCAAGCAATGGAATAGCTGTCTTTTGGATCGCTTCGGCTGCGTCGCAGGTTTAATGGCAAAAATAAATACATCAATATTCCCAATTTTACTACTAATCTATCCTCAAAGTGATATAATTGGAGTCGAACGAATAAAAAAATTGCGTGTTCACACCATTCACTTTTCAGCGAAAGGTTGGTTAAAAAAGGTGATCAAAAATATGACAGGGATGATATTGACCTCTGTATTTCTGTTATTTTCGGTTGGGCTTCTCTTTTTTGTCAGTCCCAAAGAAACACAAGGTTCAAGCCCCGAAAATACCTATACTGCTTCCACATCTACATTCGAAAATCCAATCAATATAGCTGGCGCAGACCCCTATGCCATGGTTCATAGTGATGGTTACTATTATTTCACCCGAACTTTAGGTAATCGTCTCGATCTCTGGAAATCTAGAACACTGACAGGGATAGACCTGGGCGAACGAAAAACAGTTTGGACCCCACCTGCAAACTTAAAAGATATCTGGGCGCCAGAAATCCATTTTGTTAACGGAAAGTGGTATATCTACTACACCGCAAACACAGGATGTGGAGATGACTGCCGTGGCGTATACGTTCTTGAGAATTCGTCCGCCGATCCTTTAAAAGGAGAGTGGGTAGAGAAAGGAAAAATAAACACCCAATATTCTGGACTGGACGGAACCGTCTTTGAACATCAGGGCCAGTTGTATTTTTCGTATGCCGCATATGGAGACTGGTCCGGTGAGCACGGTAGTGCAGTTGCGATTGCGAAAATGTCTAATCCATGGACCCTAACAGGAGAAAATGTGATCTTAACCTATCCGGAATACGATTGGGAAAAGAAAGGAATGCATGTCAACGAGGGGTCTATTATTTTGAAGCGAAACGGGAAATTACATCTCGTTTATTCAGCAAGTGCCTGTTGGGAAGACGATTATGCAATGGGGATGCTAACGGCTGCAGATGACAGTAATTTGTTAGACCCGGATTCTTGGTCAAAATCAAGGGATCCCGTATTTAGTAAATCAGAGAAGAACGGTGTTTATGGCCCTGGGCACAATTCATTTGTCAAATCAAAAGACGGAACAGAAGATTGGATCGTATACCATGGAAACAGCGCCCCCGACCAAGGGTGTGGAGCCCGTCCAACCAGAGTACAAAAATTCACATGGAACGAGGACGACCATCCGAATTTTGGAGATCCAGAAATCGGCCCATTAAAGGTTCCATCGAGTGAATACACCATTGAAGCCGAACACGGGATCATGAAGCAAGTGAAATTAAATGAGAAAAAAGACGCCTCGAACGGAAAAACCGTAACCCTGAATCAGGAAGATAGCCAACTGCTCATCCAGGATGTCAATGTTCCAGCGGCCGGGACCTATACCATGACGGTCAAATATTCAAATGAAGACCCATCGGATGCGACAAACTCCGTATCCGTTAACGGAAATCCCGCCACTAGTCTGAAATATCCTTATACAGGCAAAGATTTTGGTACAGTGGAAATGAAAGTAGATCTTCGTAAAGGCTACGACAACACCATTGAATTTAAAAAAGAAAAAGGTTCTGTTGAAATTGACTCCATTGAAATTAACGGCGAAGTCACCGTCTCGATTGAATCCGGCAAAGAATACAAATTGATAAATCCAAACGGAGGTAAAGCATTAGACGTAGAGGCGGAATCCAGCAACGTCAGAACATGGGACGATTCAAAGGGCGGGACTTCTCAGCGCTGGGAAATTGTCGACATCGGGGACGCTACGTATAAAATCATCCACTCCGAAAGTGGTAAAGTATTATCTTTAAATGAGGAATCGGGCCATGTAAACATTCAGGATTGGACTCAGTCAACTTCACAGAAATGGAAAATAAGAAATACAGGCGATGGTTATTACAAACTGGTCAATGTGCTCAATGGAAAAGCGTTAGATGTCAGTGGAGCCAGTATAGACAGCGGAGCAAATGTGGGTGTTTGGGATGATATTCCTGGGGGGATTGCACAGATTTGGTTGCTCTATAAACTAGATCCTAAATGATGATAAGAGAAAGGCGCCTTCGCAGCCATTGATCCAAGCAGAGATCAACTCTAGTGAGGTTTTCCTCTCCGCCGCCAGACTTGCTGCCAGCTTCTCCTGAACACCCTTGTCTGAAGCTAGCAGCTACCATACCTACCCCCCTCGGGATTTTCACAATCGCCCATGCCGGCGCACATCAAAAACCAGGACCCGCAACGGATCCTGGTTTTTGATTGGATCATTTGGATAACAAGTGAATCGTCGCATGAGCATCTGCAGTCAGCTGTCTTTTTGCCTGGGCTGAAATCTGGAGTTTCGGTATGCTGTATTTAATATCCCTGAGGAGTTTCTTCATCTGTTGGATGGCTCGACTGGAGTGTTCTTTCTTATATTGATTCTGTGCCTGATGCAAACGATAGAGTAGCTGCGCCTTTTTCTGCTTCCCTATCTCTCCTGATTTCCCATACCCTTGAATCGATTTTTCCATCGCTTCGAAGTGGGTCTGGGCGTCCGATCTACCGAGCAGTTCCATTTCAGCCAAGGATGTGGTAGCCTCCCCACCATTGGAGGTCACTTCCAGACGGTAGAAGGAGTATTTCCCTGGATGCTGGATGGTAAAGGCGCGGGTATACTGGCGCCATCTGAATTTTTCATCGCTTCTCCGATCCAAGGTGGTCCACTTCTTCCCATCCTTGGATCCTTTCAAAACCCAACTTTTTGGATCGGCTCCGCTGGTAGTCCCTGAAGTCAAGGTGTACATCTGAGCCTTCGGTTTCCCGTCCTTAAACTGGTATTGGATCCAGGGAGTTTTGCTTTCTATGGACCAGCGAGTGTCCGAGGTATTGTCAAACAATTGATCTGCACGACCCCCTTCACTATCTGTGGCCACACCCTTTCCTTTGGCGCTCAATCCATCCGTCAAATCCTTCATGGGTTGCGGTGCCAGCTTCGACCCATCTGTAGCCACTGGAGTGATTGATTCAGGCAGATCCTTTTCTTGACTTCCCCATTTAGAGGGTTTGGAACCCATCTCAAAATCCAAGACAGCTCCTTTGGCAAGGATCTCATGAGGTACTTGAGTCCGGGTGTACTTTTTGCTATTGATTTTCAAGCTTTGCACATAGCGATTGGATGAGCTGTTCTTAGGAGCGTTGACCACGATTTTCTTTCCATTTTCCAAATGGACAGTCGCTTTCTTGAAGAGAGGCGAACCGATCACATACTCGGGACTGCCCATCTGCAAAGGATAAAAGCCCAATGCACTGAAGATATACCAGGCAGACATTTCTCCGTTGTCTTCGTCTCCAGGATATCCCTGGCCGATCTCGCTACCGATGTAGAGCCGCTCCAACACTTCCCGCACTTTCTCCTGGGCTTTCCAAGGTTGCCCTGCATAATTGTACATGTAGGCGATGTGGTGGGCGGGTTGGTTACTGTGGCCGTACATGCCCATCCGCACATCTCTCGCTTCTCTCATTTCGTGAATCACGCCGCCATAGGCTCCTTTGTAAGCAGGCAATGCGGTTTCCGGAGTGCTGAAGAACTTATCCAGCTTTTTGGCCAGTTTTTCTCGGCCCCCATACAGATTCGCCAACCCTTGTCCATCTTGTGGAGCGTGGAAAGCCATATTCCAGGCGTTCGTCTCGGTATAATCCCCTCCCCACTCTGCAGGGTCGAATTGTTCCGGAGTCGTTCTCCAGGATCCGTCTGACTTCCTCCCCATAAAAAATTGCACATCTGGATGGAACAGGTGGATGTAATTCTGCGCCCGATTCAGATAGTACTGATAGTCCTCCTTATAGTGGGAGTGATAGGGATCCTTTTTGTCTCCCTTTTGATCCAAAGCGTGGGCCAGGTTCGCAATTCCAAAATCGTTGATGTATCCATCTAGCGACCAGGATAATCCTTCACCTGTCGAAGTGTTGGTATACCCGTCAAAGATCGAGGTGTTTAGCCCCTTCCTGCCTGTACCTGCATTGGGACTGACCACCGCAGCATTTTTGATCGCGGACTGGTAAAAGCTTTGGACATCAAAATTGGTGACCCCTTTTAGATAAGCATCTGCAAAAGCTATATCGGAGCTGGTCCCGACCATCAGATTGGCATAGCCGGGAGAGGACCACCTGGAGACCCAGCCCCCATCTCGGTAATGCTGGACAAACCCATCGATCATCTCCCCGGCCTTCTTCGGAGTCAGCAAGGAATAGGCTGGCCAGGCGGCCCGGTAGGTGTCCCAGAAACCATTGTTGACATAGGATTTTCCGGTCACTACCTTGGCACCGGTTTGAGTGGGGGTGTCATCTCTCTCTGCAGGAGAAAAGGGACTGGCATACTTGTATTTCGGTTGCTCCTTCGTACCTACATTTTCAAAACCGGAGTTTGGATAGAGGAACAATCGATACATATTGGAATACAGAGTGACGAGCTGGTCTTCCGTCGCCCCTTCCACTTCGATCTTCTTCAGTTTTTCATCCCACTGCTTCTGTGCTCTTTTCTTTATAGATGAAAAGGTGTCCTTCGGCCCAATCTCCTGCTCCAGGTTTTTCTTGGCTTGATCCACACTGATCAAAGAGGTTGCAATCTTCATGTTCACCACTTTGCTGCCCTCTTTGCCGGTGTTGAATCGGAAGTAACCGGCCACGCCATCCCGCTCTTCTCCTGTCAGCTTTCCTCCCGATGCCACCGGTTGATCAAATGTCGCATAAACAAACATCCGCGTCGCACCTGTGGACAAACCACTTTTGACATCTGAGTAACCTGAAAGTTCCCCCTTCTTCGGATCCAGAGTGAGACCGCCATCATTATTCACATTATCAAAAATTAGATGGGAGTTGCCTCCCTTAAACTTGAATCGAATCATCGCCGCATGATCTGTCGGGGCCATCTCCGTTTGAATCCCATTATCAAACTGTACACGGTAATAGTGAGCCTGCGCGACTTCATTAGAGTGTCGGAAGGGTAAGGCGCGATCCTTCCGATTGGCACTGGGCACCTTTCCTTTGTCATCTGAGGGCATCACTTGAAATGTTTGACGATCCCCCATCCAGGGACTCGTTTCATGGCTGAGGGAGAAAGCCTCGATTTGCGGAAGGTTATCCTCGTTGTTTCTTTCATGATAATGATAGAGCCAGCTGGTTGAACCGGAGTCAGTCACCGGCGTCCAGAAATTAAAACCATGGGGAACCGCCACAGCGGGAAAATTGTTTCCCCTGGAAAAGGTTCCATTGGACTGCGTGCCTCGTAAGGTGTTTACATATTCAGAAGGCTTAGAATAGGTCTTGGGGGTGGGGCTTCCTTCAATTTGGATATCGTCGATGCTTCCCTTGAAAACTCCCGGTCCCTTGGGATTATCATAGGCGACCAGGATCCGTTTAATCGTTTTGCCAGCTGCGACAGCACCAATCTGGGACTTTTTATAGTTCCACTGATTGGGATACAAGGTTTTCGATTTTCCCTGTTCCCTCGGATGTAATTGGATGCCGTGTTGATCTACTGCACCTAGATCGTGGAGATAGGTTCCGTCTGAAAAGGCAAGGTCGATCGTCATATAGGTACTGGCATCGTCCATTTGATCTCGGGTCGTAAATTCGGGGAAAATATAGTAGGAGAGTTCTGTCTTCGAAGTTACAGGAATCTTTACATCAAAAACCTTGTTGTAAGAATAAGCTCGTCCTTTGGCCTTGTGGGAACCGCCATAGGTAAGCGCTTTCGATCCGGTCCAACCCACTTTTGTCTTAGCCATATATGCACTAGAAGGACCGTTGCCAATCTCAGATTTCATATCCGTAGGAGGGGGTGGCGGAACATCGATTCCATTGGAAAGTTGGATTTCCGCCAGTTGGATCATGGGTTCACCGCCGTTTTTGGTGATGTCCAACCGGTAATACAAATACTTCTCTTGGTTCTCCAACTCATAGATTTTGGTCTGAAACCGGTCTTTGAACACTTCATCAGTTCTCTTATCTAGTGGGGTCCAGTTTTTTCCGTCCTGGGAGCCTGAAAAAGTCCAATCCCTTGGATCCCTGCCTTCAAAGTCATTGGCCGAGGTCAATGCAAACTTGACGACCGACTCCGCTTCGGACAGTTTCATCTGGATCGAGGCCGTTTTTTCCTTAATCAGCCATTTGGTGTTCAAATCCCGGTCGATCAATTTGTCTTTGGTTTCATTCGGTGGATTTTCACCGGACACGGTGATCTCTTTCAATTGATCCGTGATATCCCCCTGAATGCCGTCAAATGGGATATTGCCGTCCACACCGGAAGCCATTTTCTTACCTGATGCATCGGTTTCCACGGTGTTTTTCCAAGTCGGTGGTGGATCCCCTTTTTCA
>CAUGKZ010000100.1 GCA_959600065.1 uncultured Kroppenstedtia sp.
CTTGCTAGCCACCCTACTGGAAGGGCGCGGGGTGAGTGCGGGTTTGAATGGTCTGAATGCCGCCGCCTTATATATCGGGATATTAGTGGTTTCTCCCCTTTGTGGTCCGTTGGTTCGTCAGTGGGGATATCGTCGGATGATCCGGACCGGGATGGCGGCGGTTGCCCTGTGTATCTTCCTGTTTCCTCTCTTTACAGGCTATTTCAGTTGGATGTTCCTCCGCTTTCTGATCGGTATCGGGGATGGGATCCTGGGTTATGCCAGCCAACTATGGATCACCTCTGAGAGCCCCCGACATCTGCGGGGGCGTCGCCTTGCCTATTTTGGTCTTGTGCACGGGCTAGGTTTTGGTGCTGGTCCCTTGGGACTCAACCTGTTACCCTTAGGCGTGTGGGTTCCCTTTGTGACGGCGGGGATTCTGCTCACCTTGCTCTGGATGCTGGCGTCCCAGTTGCAGGATGTGCGGCCACAGATTGCAGCTACTACAGGTACGGGCAGGCTACGCCGGGTCTATCGCTGGGGCTTTGTCGCCTTGATCCCAGGTTTTCTGTATGGTTTCCTGGAAGCCTCCCTCTCTGGCAGCTTTCCGGTCTATGGGTTGCGGGAAGGTCTGTCTCCAGCCTGGGTCTCTCTATTGATCACCGCCTTCGTTTACGGATCCCTGGTTTTACAGGTGCCCTTGGGAGTCTGGAGCGACCGCTGGGGTCGTAAGCGGGTCCTCACCTGGATCTACTTTTTCGGTGGGCTGGGGATAGCGGCGATCCCCTTTGCGATGGGAGAACAGTGGTTGTTGCTAGGCTTGTTCGCTGTCGCCGGGGGTCTGCTCGGTTCCCTCTATTCTCTTGGCTTGACGTTCCTGGCGGATCTTTTGCCCAAGGAGAATCTTCCTGATGGCAATGCGGTGGCCAATGTCCACTTTGCCCTGGGTTGTATGATGGGTCCTTATGCCGGGGGCTGGCTGATCCAATTTGCCGGTGGAGGTAGCCTCTTCTGGCTCATCGCTTTCACCCTGCTCCTCTCCTCCCTGGTCACCGCCCTGTTTGGGAATAGAGGACAGACCGAGGTTTCCCAGCAGGGAGAGGGGGCATGAAAAAGGGTTCATAAAAAACCCGGCGGATGCATTCACACAGAATGCATCCGCCGGGTTTTCCTTTGATAGAGGGATCTCCCTGTATCCTTGGGTAGGGTCACGGAATTGAGATCACCGTGGGGACATAATCGATCAAGATAGCCGAACGAAGGGCGACTTTGTCTTCTGCACCTAACCGGACTCCACTGACATAATGGCTGACCATCCGGTCGCAAACCCCATAGCTTTCCAGTGGGTGGTTCAGTTCGAACTCCTCGTGAATTTGGTGCGGTTGGACTTCCTCTCGCTTTTTCCCTGCACACTCAGGGGTGGCGATCAAGTTGGTCCCTCCCAGGACGTTGGTCCGTTCCACCAAGTGACAGAAAGTAAAGGGTTCCCCGTCCTGATGGACATGATCAGGGGAAGCCACAGATTCAGCCTGGGCGTCACGGACGAGCATTTTGACAAAATGAACTCCCACATGGATCGGCATCGTCAACGTGCGCTGATCCCAAAAGGTTTGTTCATAGTCGTACTGGATGATCCGAGAAAGTAAGGGGATCTGTTTGGTTGCTTCCGAGAGAGGTGAAAAGGCTCGGTATTCCTCTGCGTACTCGGAGTTATAAGCTCCCTGGAAGTACTCGCACCGTTGCTGTCCATCTGGTGTTTGGTAATTAGGCAACCAGTGGAATTCGTTGTTCCACGGAAGGATGATCCCTCGGGAGTAACGTCTGTAACGGTGCGAGTTGGGGTTATACGGATCCAAGGGCAACTCCGCAAACTCCTGCGCCAATTGCTTCAATTGTTTTTGTGACTCGGGGTGACCCAGGTCAGATGAAAAGTCAAAACGAATGTAACCTGTCTTTTGAAAGGTTTCAGTTTGAGATTTTACGGTTTTCATTCTAAGATACCTCCGGGAATGATTAGGGGGAGTTCTGGTAAAGAGATGGTGACGGATCCATCCCTGTTTGATTTTCGTTTGCGAGTCAGCGCAAGATCTATGTAGGGATCCAGTTCGGAACCGGGTTTAGAAAATAAAAATCCCTTGTGTATAATGGATTGGGAAGTGGTCCAACTTTAAACCCAAATACAGAAGAAAATATATCACTCTTTTCGATCCCCTGCAATGAATGGAGAGTTCTCCCTATATGGGTATGCGCACAGGGCTCCGGAATGACTTGGGTGCGCGCCGACATGCGAAACACAGCAGAACCCTCCCTGAACGGTTCACAACACTTCTAGGCACTCTTTGCCAGGAGCAAGGGGTTTCATCCGCTGGCCCTCTGCTGGACTGAAAATTAAGATTCAATTGATCTGAAGGGGGGAGGTAACGTCGATGAGCCATCTGGAAACGTATTGGGTGAGCATTCCTGAGGGGGTCTCTTCGGATCTTCTCAGCAGATTTCGCTCATTTCTTGATCCGGAGGAACAACAAACCTATGACCGGTACCGCCTCGATTTTAAAAAAATCGAGTTTCTCACAGGAAGAGTCTTATTGAAAAAACTGCTGGGTGTTCGGCTGCAACTTCCACCTGAAGAGATTCGCCTGGTTCGGAATGATTACGGCAAGCTGTTTTTAAAAACAGACCAAACGCCAGCACTCTTTTTTAATCTCACCCATACCGATCGTCTGATCGCCTGTGTCTTGTCCTCTCGAGATGGAGTCGGGATCGATATGGAACGGATCCGAAAAGCCCCTTTTGAAGTGATGGATCAGGTGTTTCAGCCCTCAGAGATGGCCTGGGTGCAATCTCAGCCCACTTTGGCGAGGAAAGAGCAGGCCTTCTTTCTCCTTTGGACACGAAAGGAAGCGGTGATGAAAGCGGAGGGCCTCGGTTTTTCACTACCGCCTAAGACCTTTACAGTGCCCCGAAATTGGGGGGAAACCACAGATCACCGGTACCAGTATTTTATTACCCGGATGTCTCTGCCTGAGTCGGATGCACTTTGTTCCGTAGTCTTGAGGACTCCCTCCTCTATAGATTCACAGGAGATGCGTTGTTCTTTTCAACAATGGACGATGGAGGAATTGTACGGGTGGGTCCAGGAATGATGCTGGCGTAATTCTCTGAGGGAGAGCGGCTTGCAAATGCCTTGAAAGGATGTATACTGGAAGTATTCCAAGAACCGGAGGTATCCAAAAAACCGCGATGCGTTTCGACCGTTAAGACCGTAACCAATCGGATACGGCGCCATTTTCTGCTCTGGAGCAGAGCGGTCGGGACAAGTCTGCTCTTTTTGGGAGACTCCGGTTCACATCAGTGGTCGGATCTAGAGCCCAGCGGTTTTTCCTATGGAAAACCGCTGAGGTTTCTTTGGTTCCTGTTTTAAATCGTTGGATGGAATCAAGACCCTCTGCTATCCGAGGCGGAACCGGGACGGCGCCTGTGCTGTTCATGGTCATAGCCTATACGGAAAGCGGGGGGTTTTTATGTGGGTGTTGAAGGCGGAAGGCTTGATGAAAGAGTGGGATGGGAAGAGAATCTTTGAAAAGGTGGATCTCGCGATCCGGGAAGGAGAGCGGGTGGCTCTGATCGGTGCCAACGGCGTCGGTAAAACGACTTTGTTGGATTGTCTGATCGGTAGAATCACTCCCGATGCGGGGAAAATTCATCGCCATGTGCCGGTTTCCCAGTGGGGATGGGTGGAGCAACAGCCGTCGGTCCCGGAGAGGATGAGTCTGCAGGATTGGATTCTCTCCGCCGACTCCAAACGATTTGCGCTGCGGCAGGAGTTGACTCGCCTGGAGGAGGAGATGGCTTCAGGAGACGACGTTCTTTTTCAGCGTTACAGCGATGTGCAGGGGGAGTACCAATCTCTGGGTGGGTATGAGTGGGAGACGATGGCGGAAGGGGTGTTACATCGACTGGGCTTTCCCCTGGAGCGGCAACAGCTTCCCTACGAACAGCTGAGCGGAGGACAGAAGACCCGGGCTCGGCTGGCACGGGCGATGACGGAGAACCCCTCTTTCCTCCTGCTGGATGAACCGACCAACCATCTGGATGAGGAAACCCAGGCTTGGTTTACTGAGTGGTTGGCCGGATTTCGAGGAGCCTGTCTCATCGTCTCTCACGATCGGGCTTGGATCGATCAGGTGGCTGACACCACCGTGGAACTGACCGCAGGAGGAACCCGATCTGTCAAAGGAGGCTACTCGGACTTCATCCGGGAACGGGAGCGGGAACAAAGGGAGCAGGAGGCCCTTTACCGCAAGCAACAGCAGGAAAAGAAACGGCTGGAGGAGGCGATCCGCCGCTACAGCGATTGGTTCCAGCAGGCTCATGCCGCCGCTGGGGAGCGCAACCCCTTTTACAAGAAAAAAGCGAATAAGAACCAGACCCGGCTGAAGGCCAAGGAGCAGGCCTTGAAGCGTCTGGAGGAACAGCAGGTGGAGCGGCCCCGGAAGGATCCTCGAATCCAGGCAAACCTCGGCGGTGAGGCTTTGGCGGCTCACCGGTTAGTGCGGTTGGAGGAGGTCAGTTTTTCCTATGGGGAGCATCAGGTGCTACAAAAGGTGAATCTGACCCTTTCTAGAGGGGAGCGACTGGCGGTGATGGGTCCCAATGGCTGTGGGAAGAGCACCCTGTTGAAACTGATCACTGGTGAGCTAACGCCTACAGAGGGGCTGGTGCATCGGCATCCGGCACTACGGATCGGTTATTTCGCCCAGGAATTGGAGGATCTGGAGCTAGAGAAGACTGTATTGGACAGCATGCTCTCCCTTCCCGGCATGACGGCGGGGGAGGCGCGGAAGGTGTTGGCATCCTTCTTATTCCGGCGGGAGGATGTGCACAAACGAATCGGTGATCTCAGTATGGGGGAGCGGTGTCGGGTGGCTTTTGTCCATCTCTATTTCTCCGAGGCGAATCTCTTGGTACTGGATGAACCGACCAACCACCTGGATATCCCCACCCGGGAGCGGATCGAGGAAGCTCTCAACCACTATCCCGGCACCCTGGTGCTGGTCTCCCATGATCGGTATTCTTTGGACCGAGTTTCCAACCGGGTGGCGGTATTAAAAGAAGGAACCATGAAGGTTTGGCCAGGGGGGGCCCAGGCCTATCGAGAGCACCTCCGGGAACGAGCAGAACGCCCGACGGACCTGGAGACGGATCACAAAATCCGCACTTTGGAACTGGAACTGAGCCGCCTGATGGCCGCAGAGGAGCCCGAGACTGAGGTGGATCGGGAGAGTCTGCATCAGCAGATCCGGCAGGTAAAAGAGGCCTTGGATGCTCTGCGCTGAGAAGGAAATCCCCCCGCTTCAACAGAGAAAGCGGGGGGGTTTGTTGTTTGGAGGCTGTGTATTTACGGAAAATGGGTGTTGCATCGGGTGACTTTGATCATATGGGATTGAACCGTGATAAAATACGAGTGTGTGAAGTGAAACTGCCTTTGCTAAGGAAGGGCTTCGACCCGTTTCCGTAAAGAAGCGGGTTTAGCCCTTGGCTTATCCGGCAGAATTAGAAAAAGAGGAAGCCAAAGGGGGAGCTACGCATGTGGAAAGAAAACCAATTAACCCAGATGTTAGGGATCCGTTATCCTGTGATTCAGGCAGGGATGGCAGGTGGGGCTGCCATGCCGGAGTTAGTAGCGGCGGTCTCTAATGCGGGGGGATTAGGTACGCTGGGTGCAGGCTATTTGTCACCGGAGGAGATTCGAAAAGCGGTCCGGGAGATCCGAAGCCGCACCGATCACCCCTTTGCTGTCAACCTGCTGGTCACTCAGGAGCCTTCTCCCTCTGCTGAGGAGTTGAAACAGGGGAGAGAACTATTGGCACCAATCTATCGGGAGATGGGGCTGGAACCGCAGGTGCCCACTCGGTATGCTCCCTCCTTCGCAGAGCAGATAGAGATCCTGATCGAGGAGAAGATCCCGGTCTTCAGCTTTACCTTTGCCATTCCGGAACAAAAGTGGCTCCATCGGCTGAAGGCGGAGGGCACGATCTTGATCGGAACAGCCACCACAGTACGGGAGGGGGAACTCCTGGAAGCGGCAGGGGTGGATTTGGTGACAGCCCAAGGAGCGGAGGCTGGCGGACACCGGGGTACTTTTGCCGGGACCTATGAACAGGGCATGGTTGGTACCCTGGCGCTGGTTCCTCAGTTGGTGGACCGGATCGGGTTGCCAGTGATTGCCGCTGGTGGAATCATGGATGGTCGCGGATTGGCGGCGTCTTTGGCCTTGGGAGCTGCAGGCGTGCAGATGGGGACGGCTTTTCTCACTTGTTCGGAAAGCGGGGCGCATGAAGTGCATCAGGCGCAAATCTTGGAAGGGAGTGAGGATGGAACCGTGGTGACGCGGGCTTTTTCAGGGAAACCCGCCCGGGGAATTCGTAACCGCTTGATCGACGAGCTGGCGGGAGGGGAAGCGAAGATCCCCCCGTACCCAGTGCAAAACGCTCTG
>CAUGKZ010000101.1 GCA_959600065.1 uncultured Kroppenstedtia sp.
CTTCATCAAGGAAGAAAAACCGCCAAAACCTATACTGTGGCGACTGGCCGATCTCAGAACTTAACGCCTGAGGGTACTTTTAAAGTTGTGACGAAATTCATCAAACCCGGCTGGAAAGGGATTGCCGGAGGATTGCCGAAAAACCCCTTGGGCGAACGATGGATCGGGATTCAAGTCAATGGAGACCAAGGCCGCACTTACGGAATTCACGGGACCAACCAGCCGAATTCCATCGGCACCCACGCCTCCAGCGGTTGTGTTCGAATGAAAAACCGAGATGTGATCGACCTGTACAAGCGGGTACCCGCGGGAACCAAGGTCAAGATTCATAACGGAAAGCCAAATCCCAAGGTAACCACAACCTCAGGAAAGGTAACAGTGACTGCCCAACTCGCCAACATCCGCAAAGCCCCCTCTATGAGCGGACAGGTTTTGCAACGGGTAGTCGGTGGCAAGCAACTCAAAGCTATCGGCAAAAAGGGAAACTGGGTGAAAATTCGCCTAAAGAACGGCCAAATCGCCTTTATCCATCAAAACATCGTCCGCTGAAAGGACAACCAGTAAAGGCGCCCCGAAATGGGGTGCCTTTACTGGTTTTGTACAGGACATTTACATGGAGATTTCCCGTGCTTGATCCTTCACTTCCTGAGGCACTTCAATCGTTCCGTTAAATTTGCCAGTCATGGTGGTGGTGGTGGACTGTTCCATTTTGATGACACCGGCCACTCCACTTTCTTGAATCGGAAGCTCCAGTTCCATGGACTGATCCACTTTCTTTTGCTCATAGGTTTTCCGATCAATATGATAGACCTGCTCCAGTGCGTTCAGTTTGATGTCCGTTTCTTTGACGCTCACACCCACTTGTTTCATCGCCGGAACCAAGGCACCGGAGAGTTGCTGCATCATCATATCTTTGATCTCTTTTTGTTCATCCGTCACTTTCAGTGTGATGATATACTCCTCATCCGTTTCTTCCATCTGAAAGGGGCTGTCTTGATCTCCCTTGAACTTGGAGAAGATGTCCTCCAGCATTTCCAAAGCCTTGGAAGGGTCCTCCGCCTGACCGCCGGTGGCTTTCCCCAAATCGGCACCTTTTCCTTTCACCCAGGTTCCGTCCAACTGCTGATAGATTTCATCCCCCACCTGGTAGGCTTCCATCTTGCTTGATTCCCCGCCCCCTTCTACTGTACCCGAAAATTGCATGGCTGCCGGGTTGTTGGTCATTTTGGCATCGATGTTGACTTTTTGATCGATTCCTTGAGTCTGACCCTCTGCTTCCAACTGGATTTTCTGGTCACCCTCCATCTTGTAGGTGAGTCCTTTTGCTTCCTTTGTCGCTTTTTGAGTTTTTGCAATCACTTGCCGGGTGGTCAACTTCTTCGCCGGCTTCTTCTCTTCCTTCTCCTCCCCCTTTTCCGCAGAAGGGCTTTGAGACAGGCAACCTGTGAACAGAAGGACTATTGGCAACGAAATCGCTAACAAACGGGATAAACGCAACATAGATGAATCCTCTCCCTACTCTGAAAATGGTAATCACCGAGTATGCTGATTCGCCTGATTTGAGGTAGGAAGTCCAATGCACCCCAGAGCTACTTCTACTCCCTCATCTCCCTGTGGCATAAGGAGAGAACGAACGCTTTTAAGCAGGATCCGTATCTTGTGGTAGGACGACTTTTTCACAATGCTTCCAGGCGACCTCTCTAAGACTTCTCCGCTACTTATTTAGGGCCTCAGCCCCTTTGGATTGTAGTGCCTGTGGTGCATCCTTGTTTTTCTGATTGTAGTACCTGTGGTGCATCCTTATTTTTCAAATTGTTGTGCCTATGGTGCATCCTTATTTTTCAGATTGTAGTGCCTATGGTGCATCCTCGATTTTAAAATGATTGTGATGGAACGCCTACCTTCCGACTCCTGTTTTCTGATGAATCAACAACCTCAGATGATTATACAAACGGACCCATTGTCACACAAATAACTCCATATTTCTAGTATAAATACCATTTTTATATCACGTAATCGACAACATTCGATCCAAGGCCTGTTTAGCCCAGTAGGAGGTCTCTGGATCCACACTCACCTGATTGACCGGATGGCCTTCCAGCAAGCTCTCTAAAGCCCACAGCAGATGCGGAAGATCGATCCGATTCATAGTCAGACAAGGACACATCGTTCGACTGAGAAGCTGGATCTGCTGTTCGGGATGATTTTGGGCGAGTCGTTGCACTAGATTCACCTCGGTACCTACAGCCCATTTGCTTCCGGGAGCAGCCTGTTGAATCCGGTGAATAATGTAGCTGGTAGATCCCTTTTCATCAGCGGCCTGAACCACATCAAAGGTACACTCGGGATGGACAATCACTCGGGTTTCCTGATCCTGCTCCCGCATTTGGCGAATCTGATCCACAGTAAATTTGGTATGAACCGAGCAAAATCCCTTCCACAACAGAACACGAAGCTCCTCCATCGGTCCCTTCACTTCCTCCCACTGTCCATAGATCGGATCCCAGACGGCCATCTGTTGCAAGGGGATTCCCATGGCATGGGAAGTGTTCCGTCCCAGGTGCTGATCCGGAAGGAACAGGATTCTCTTCTTTTGAGAAAAGGCCCATTTCAACACCCCTGCTGCGTTGGAAGAAGTACAGGTCACCCCACCATGACGACCGACAAAAGACTTGATGTCAGCGGAGGAATTAACATAGGTCACAGGCAGGATCGTATCCCCCAGTTCTTGCTGCATCACTTCCCAAGCCTCTTCAAGCTCATCGATGGTAGCCATATCCGCCATAGAACAACCGGCTCTTCGGTCAGGGAGGATCACGATCTGCTCCTCCTTGGTCAGGATATCTGCCGTTTCAGCCATGAAATGAACGCCACAGAACACGATATAGCTGGCTCGGCTCTGCCTTTCAGCAATTCGGGCCAACTCCAGGGAGTCCCCAGTGAAATCGGCGAAGCGAAACACCTCGTCCCGCTGATAATGATGCCCCATCATCACCAAATCTCGGCCCAGTGTATCCTTGGCCTGCTGAATCCGCTCATCCATTTCCCTATTGGACAAGTGGCGGTAACTTTCTGGAAGAACAGATAAATTCGCCCTTAACCGTTCCATATCGATCATCTCTCCTTCTCTTGAATCTTCAGACTGATATCCAAGGCTTGAACCGAATGAGTCAACCATCCCAAAGAGATGAAATCCACACCGGTCTTGGCCACTTCACGAGCAGTTTCAGGGGTGATGTTACCCGATGCTTCCGTCCAGACCCGACCACCCGCGATGGATACAGCCTCCCGCAGGCACTCCAGGGCCATATTGTCCAACAGGATCCCATCCACATCGAGATCGGCTGCTTCCACTACCTGTTCTAGAGTGTCTGCCTCCACCTCCACTTGAACCATGTGGCCCACCCGAGAGCGGACCTGCTCCACTGCTTTCCGCATACTGCCAACCACGGCGATATGGTTATCTTTGATCATCACTCCGTGACTGAGCCCTAATCGATGATTGATCCCACCCCCAGACCGGACCGCATACTTCTCCAGCATCCTCAGCCCCGGTGTGGTTTTTCGGGTATCCAATACCTGACAGTCCAATCCTTCCAGCACATCCACCACCTGACGAGTGACCGTGGCGATCCCGGACAGACGTTGCAAAAAATTGAGTGCCACCCGTTCCCCGGTGAGCAGAGCCTGGGTGGTTCCTACTATCCGGGCCAAGACGGCACCGGGAGAAACTCGCTCCCCCTCTGCCACCTCGCAGATCAACCGCATGTTTGGGTCCAATTGGCGAAAAACTTCTTCCACTACCGGCAATCCCGCCACCACCCCGTTTCCCTTTGCCAGGAAGATTCCTGTGGTTCTCTGCCCCACCGTCACCAGGGATTCCGTGGTCCAATCCCCTGCTCCGATATCTTCATTCAATGCTTCACTTACCAGCGGTCTCAGTTGTAACCGGTTCAACTGTCATCCCCTCCACAGATGATTTCATCTCGCTCCCTATATAGCGGGTGACAGAAAACTTCGATGCGAAGGTTCACCTCTGCCCACCTTTGCTCACACCCCACAATAAAAAGATTGTGAAATAATGATCATGTCGGTGCTCACATCTCTCCACACTGACCCTCTGGCGCACCTTCTCACCATGAGTCCCACCCACTGAACACTGCAAAATCGATACCATCTTGTGATTATATTCACAAATATTTCAACAAAAAGTCATCTCTATTCTCTCAGGAAGAGGGGATTTGTCAAGCTTTTTTGATCATTATTTCACAATAATGAATCCCCGCCCTCTCGGTTCTCGTTATCTATAACCGAAACCCACGCCAAATTCTCACGAACCATACCATCGGCCCATCACAGGAGGCTGACAAAAATGAAATCATTATATCTTGACCATGGGGCCACCACCCCCTTGCGAAAAGAAGTGCAAGAATCCATGGTCCGTGCCATGATGGAGACATTCGCCAATCCCGGAAGTCTTCACGATCCGGGACAACAAGCATTTGAATTAACTGAGGAAGCCCGGCTTCAGGTGGCTCAATCCATCGGCAGCTCCCCGCGGGAAATCCTGTTTACAGGTGGAGGAAGTGAAGCCAACAATATGGCCATCCTGGGAGCAGCCCGTAAACATCGACAACGGGGGAATCATATCATCACTACCCAAGTCGAACATCCCTCTGTGTTGGAAACCTGCCGCCAACTGGAACGTGAAGGATTCTCCGTCACATTTTTGCCCGTAGACGAGTGGGGAGGTATTCGGATCAGGGATCTGGAAAGAGCCATCACTCCCACAACCATTCTTATCTCAGTCATGGCCGCCAACAATGAGGTGGGAACCTTGCAGCCGATCCGCGAAGCTGCCTCTCTGTCAAAGGAGCGAGGCATCCTGTTTCACACTGACGCCATACAGTTCTTTGGGAAAATTCCTGTCAATGTGCGGGAATGGGGTGTCGATCTGTTTAGCCTCAGCGGCCATAAAGTGGGAGGACCCAAGGGAACGGGGGTTCTGTTTTTACGCAAGGGGGTACGGGTGGATCCAATCCTGTTCGGAGGGGGCCAAGAGCGGGGACTTCGTCCCGGTACCTTGAATGTGCCTGGAATTGTTGGACTGGGATCCGCCTGCCGACTGGCGGCCTCCGAAGTAAACCAGACTCGGGAAACTATGGCCCGATTACGGGATCTGCTATGGAAGCGAATCTGTAATGAGATAGGCGACACTCGTTTAAACGGGCATCCCCTTCACCGTCTCCCCAACAATCTGAATATCTCCTTTGATCGATTGGAGGGACAGGCCGTGCTTTTAGAATTGAACCGGTGGAATGTGGCGGTATCCAGTGGATCCGCCTGCAGTTCCGGAAAACAAGCACCTTCCCACGTCTTGAAAGCCATGGGGCAATCCGACGAAGCAGCCTACCAAAGTCTGCGAATCACCTGGGGACCCCAGACTACAGAAGAAGAAATCCACCTCCTGACCGAAAGATTAAAGAAGGCGGTTTCTGACCTCCGCTCCCGCCTCCCCTGATCCTCTTCATGAACTCTTTTACCATCAAAAATCGGGAAATATCTCACTTTCGCCAAGACAACCCTTTCGGTTTTTGTTACACTTAGGATGGATGCGGAAAACGACGTAAGCTTTTGACGGAGGGAGGGGAACTAAAAGTGCCCGTCAACTTCTATCGGACCCGTAAATTTCGTAAAGTAGCTTTATTCAGCTTTGTTGGAACCTTGATGATTTCCGGATATGTGCCGGTAGCGCAGGCACCTCAGGGACATCCTTGGAGCCTCTGGGGAAAAAAAGCTGTCGGATCAACGGTGTCTGATGATCAGACCACTAAGAAACGGATCCGGCTCTCCCAAGTGGAAGACTCCGATCGTAACAAGGAGGAAACCCAGGAAAACGACAACCAGTCCAAACTGGATTCGTTGGAAAGAAGCCATTCTGAGACCGTCCGAACTCACACGACAACTCAACAGCAAATGAGCCGTTCGGCAAAACAGGAAAACTCAGGGAAATCCGGGACGACTCCGGTCACCCACCCTGGAAAGGAAAAGCCTGTTCCGGACGATTCAAAGCCCAGTGACGGAGACAAACCAAAGGACCCGACCGATAACAAGCCCCAACCCAATCCCCCCGAGGAGGGAAACCCTCCTGACAATGAAAAGCCGGATCCAGAATCCCCCGGTGAAGATCCAGAACAACCCGGTGAAAATCCAGAACAACCTGGTGAAAATCCGGACCAACCCGGTGAGGATCCGGAAGAGCCCGATGAAGATCCAGAACAGGGAGACGGGGATCATTCCAAGCCTGAATGTCCTCTCAAACCGATCCTAGATGATTGGGAAAAGGTGGAATAACTCACTCCGTCGTACAAAAAAGCCTCGTAAGCCCGCCTGGTTTACGGGTTTTTTTGTACGGTCTATCCTGTAATTTGGATAAGATGGATATATAGATTTTTTCAGACGTGTTGATTAGC
>CAUGKZ010000102.1 GCA_959600065.1 uncultured Kroppenstedtia sp.
TCCGACTCACTATCCGCGGCCGCAATTTAAAAGAAAAGAGTGGGTAAACCTGAACGGCAACTGGAATTTTGATTTTGACGACAAGGATTTAGGCGAACAGGAAAAGTGGTTTTTGAAACATCGCTATCACCGTGAAATTAGGGTTCCCTTCACCTATGAATCCAAAGCAAGCGGGATCGGTGAAGAATCCTTTCATCCCTATGTATGGTACCAGCGATCTTTTGAAGTTCCGGAGCTGGAACCCGAACAACGCCTCCTCCTCCATTTTAACGCATCCGACTACATAACGAAGGTGTGGGTGGATGGCCAGTTCGTTGGACGACATCAGGGGGGCTACACGAAATTCTCATTTGATATCACGAATTATCTACAAAATGCAAGGGAACACGAACTCGTCGTGAAAGTGGAAGACAGCCAGAGCTGCGATCAGCCTCGCGGCAAGCAACGCTGGATTAACGAAAACTTTGGGTGCTGGTATGTGCAAACAACGGGAATCTGGCAAACAGTCTGGCTGGAGTTAGTTCATGAAAGTCATCTCGAATCGGTGCAGATCACACCGGATATAGATACCAGCTCTGTTTCCTTTGTATATCAAGTGGCTGAACAAGCCAAACGGGATGATCTTCGCATTCAAACGGATATTTATTTTGAAGGAAAGCCGGTTAAATCATTCAGCCAACATGTGGACACTTCTTCCCCTGAATTAAAAGTGAATTTAGCAAGCTCCGCCGGTGGGGAATGGAAAGTGAAACTATGGCACCCACAGCATCCGCATCTGTATGATGTCATTTTTACTCTGTATCAGGGAGAAACCCTTGTTGATCGAGTTGAATCTTACTTCGGAATGCGGAAGGTATCCATTGAAAACGGTCAGGTCTTACTGAATAACTCACCAATCTATCAGAAACTCCTTCTAGACCAGGGATATTGGCCGGATACGATGTTGACCCCGCCGTCGGAAGAAGTGATGATTGAAGATATTGATAAAACCATCGAGATGGGCTTTAACGGAGTTCGCAAACACCAGAAAGTTGAAGATCCTTGCTTTTTATATTGGTGTGATAAAAAGGGACTGCTCGTCTGGTCCGAGGTGGCCGCTACCTACGAATTTTCTCGGGAAGCTATCGATAACTTTACTAAGGAATGGATCGATATTGTTCAACAGAACTATAACCATCCATCCATTATTACCTGGGTGCCTTTTAACGAATCCTGGGGTGTGAAAAACATCTTTACTGACGAAAGACAACAAAAGTTCACAGAAGCGATTTACTATCTGACGAAGTCTCTAGATGCCATGCGTCCCGTGATCGTGAATGACGGCTGGGAGCATACGGTATCTGATATTATTGCGCTCCACGATTATGAAGAATTCGGGGAAGTGTTTTCCCAGCGCTATGCCGACAAAGATAAAATTGTAAACAACGAGATATCACACAATCTGCAAAAGTTCGCGATGGCCAAGGGATACAACTACCAAGGTCAACCCATTATTATAAGCGAATACGGCGGGATTGCGTTCGAAGCTGAACAGGGTTGGGGCTACGGAAACCAGGTCGCAACAGAAGAAGAATTTTTGCGCCGTTATGAAGCGATCACAGCGGCCATCAAAAATTGCGAGTACATCTCAGGATATTGCTATACCCAAATTACAGATGTTCAGCAGGAAATTAACGGGCTACTCACTGAAGACAGAAAACCGAAAATCAGCCTGGAAAAGATTCGCAAAATCAATAGTTGATATCGAACTCACAGTGCTTGTCTAAGCACTGTGAGGTTTTTAATACTGCAACTGAAGGGGATGGGAGATGTGGAATTCGGCAAAGGGATGTCACGTATATTTAATATCTGTGACTGGATCATGAAATTAGCCATAGTTAATCTGCTATGGCTGGTGTTTACCATCGCAGGCTTGGTCATTTTTGGTGTAGCTCCAGCGACCGTGGCTATGTTTTCCGTGATCAGAAAATGGATCATGGGCGAAGAAGACATTCCAATTTTTAAAAGCTTTTGGAAGTATTATCGAACGGATTTTCTGAAATCAAATCTTCTGGGTCTTACTTTTTTCCTGATCGGCTGTATTTTGTATGTAGACTTAAAGTTTGCGCTGGATTATGAAGGTTCTTTTAGCACCGTTTTTCTTGTGCCGGTAATCCTCGCATGCGCCAGTTATTTATTGACACTTGCCTACTTGTTTCCCGTATTTGTTCACTACGAATGGCCTGGTTTTAAACAATGCATCCAAAATGCCTTTCTGATTGGCATCGCCCAGTTGCCCTCCACTCTTCTCATGATCGGCGGCGTTTTTTTATCTTATCTTCTCTTCCGATTTATGCCGGTGACGCTGTTGTTTTACTGTGCGAGCTTGATCGGTTATTTCCTTTACCGGAGCGCCCACCGGGCATTTCTGAAAATCGAGCGAGCAAAGGCCGCGGAAGAAATGTGATGATTATGATGACGTGTGTGCGATCCTGAGTAGGCAACACATCTCCCTCTCTAGAAGCGTTGTGATTTACATCGATCTTGGACGGTCAGGATGGGATTGCACCTATCGAACCCTATTTGATCGGTCATTGCGTGAAGCCGCATTATTCCGTTCAACAATGCGGCTTTTCTTAACAAATAGTTGTTTATTTTTACCAACAATTCATAAACAACCCAAAAAAAGTTGCAAAAAAGATGTTTTCGTTACTAAACAATCGCTCCCTATTCTTAAAAATCACTATTTTATTGATTTCACGATATTTTTTGCATCCACCAAAGATAATCCGTATCTCTCCCTTAATGTTTTAATCATCTGTATCTCTGTCATTGACTTCATCATTTCATTTGCTTCCACTTTCAAATCATCATATTCGGAAGTCCTTGCGAATGAATCATTTAAACTATCGTCTATTCTATTGATTACACTGCTAAATGCAATAACAACAGGAAATAAAGATAGAATTACAGCAATCCATTCAACCACAGTTTTAAGGGCTCCTTGAAGATGAAAAACATCATGTATCAGATAATTAGCGAGTTGGATCAGTCCGAACACAATGGCAACAGATACGATAAACGAAAATACAACTAACATGATCTGGGACACTGACAACCGTTTCAACTTTTTAATCTTGCCGTTGCCAAGCGAAAAACAAAGAAAAGCTGCAGATAATAACACTAACTGCCAATCCGTATATCCATACCAAACCCATAAAGCAACCATACCCCAAATTAAAATCCATCCGGTTAGATTGAAAAATTTTATATTCATTTCAACAACATTCCCCTTTTGGCTGGCGTTACACAAGATAACTATAGAAAATTGATCTGCCTATACAGTTCCTTGTCCAGACAGATAACTTTTTTATTACTCAACATAATCTGGCCCGTTTGCGCTATACTCTTATCTTACTTTTACCATAAGAAACCCCTTTAGACAAATTTCGTCTAAAGGGATAAAACGGTGCAACTTTATTTTAAACGGTAAGACTTTTTTCACTCAATAACATTGAAGAGGCAATAGTTCCCCCTTACTCCACCGTCACGCTCTTCGCCAGGTTACGCGGCTTGTCGACGTTGAGGCCGCGGGCCACTGAGACGTGGTAGGCGAGGAGCTGGAGGGGGATGACCGCCAACACCGGAGTGATGAAAGGAAGCGTTTCCGGGATGGTGAGGATCTCATCGACGGACTTGCCCACTTCCGTGTCTCCCTCTAGGGTGAGACCCAGGACATGGGCACCTCTCGCCTTTACCTCGATGATGTTGGATACCATTTTATCCCGAACCGCTTGTTGGGTGGCCAGAGCGATCACCGGGATCCCCTCCTCGATCAGAGCCAGGGACCCGTGCTTCAATTCCCCTGCGGCACAGGCTTCCGAGTGGATGTAAGTGATCTCCTTCAGCTTCAGGGAGCCCTCCATCACCACCGCAACATCCAAACCCCGTCCAATAAAGAAAAGATCCTCGTGGTCGGCGATCCTGCGGGCAAAACGCTCCACCGATGCCGTGTCCGCCAAGAGGCGCCGGATCTGTTCCGGCAGGCGAAGCAGGGCGGTGGCGGTAGCGGATAATTCTTCCCTGCTGAGGGTCCCCGTGACTCGGGCCAGATGCAGACCCAAAAGAGTGAGGGCGACCAACTGAGTAGTATACGCCTTGGTGGAAGCGACAGCAATCTCCGGACCGGCCCAGGTCATTAAGACTTCATCAGCCTCCCGGGCCACACTGCTGCCCACCACGTTGGTGATCCCCAATACCTTGGCGCCGCCTTTTTTGGCTTCACGAAGGGCAGCCAAAGTATCTGCGGTCTCTCCCGACTGGCTGATGACGATCACTAAGGTAGACCGGGTAATCAAGGGATCCCGATACCGGTATTCCGATGCCACATCCACCTCTACCGGGATGCGGGTCCATTTTTCCAGCACCGTTTTACCGACCAGCCCGGCATGGTAGGCTGTACCACAGGCCACCAGATGAATCCGGTCAATCTTCTTCAGCTCTTCTTCCGTAAAGTTGAGTTCCCGTGACAAATCGACGATGCCGTCCTTCACCCGACCGGCCAGGGTATCCCGGATCGCCCGGGGCTGTTCAAAGATTTCCTTCTGCATGAAATAATCATAGCCATCTTTTTCAGCAGTAAGAGCATCCCAAGTCACATGGAGGAGCTCCTTGTCGACGGACTCTCCATCCAGGGTGGTCAGCTCCATCCACTCCCGAGTGAGCACGGCCATTTCCCCGTCTTCTAGCACGTACACATCTCGGGTGTATTCCAGGATGGCCGGGATATCCGAGGCGATAAAGTTTTCCCCGTCTCCGACACCGATGATCAAGGGACTGGCCAGGCGAACCGCCACGATCTTGTCCGGCTCTTTGCGGCTGATGATGGCCAGGGCGTAAGCTCCCCTCATCCGTCGGACCGCACGGCGGACTGTGGACACCACATCCCCATCATCCAGATCCGCCAGCAGGTGGGCGATCACTTCAGTGTCGGTCTCCGAGATGAATGTGTGCCCTTTTTTCTGAAGCTCTTCCTTCAGCTCCAAATAGTTTTCAATAATCCCGTTGTGAACCACGGCAAATTGTTGTCCTCGGTCCAGGTGAGGATGAGCATTTTCATCGGAAGGTTTTCCGTGGGTCGCCCAACGGGTGTGACCGATCCCCACTTGTCCAAGCAGGGAGCGGGCTTGCAACCGCTCTTCCAAGGTGGACAGAGGCCCTTTTGTCTTTTCCACCTCCATTTTCCCCTCATGGCAGAGAGCGATGCCTGCCGAATCATACCCACGATACTCCAGTTTGCGGAGCCCTTCCACCAGAATCTCCCGAGCTTGTTTCGATCCGATGTATCCTACGATTCCACACATGTTTCTCCAACCCCCTGAAAAATGAACAGGGCATGGCCGCTTCCCTCAAGGAAAGCGGCGCCCCATATCATCATGGTTTTGCCGCTGTCTCCGGAAGCAGGCGATTTTTTTCTGTTTGGATCCGAAAACGGCGTTCGTTGTCGATCTGCTCCTGATGCCATCCATCACTTGCTGTCGGGATGGCGCACCGTACTAGAACTTTTGTGGGATGGGTCACCCCGTCCTTTTGTGTTCCAGTCCATCGGCTCCGGTGCCGAGCCGGGAGGGATCCGCCGAAACCTCGATTCCCCTCCACCTCGTCAACTGCAGCTCTCCTACCGCAGTCCTGGCGCTTCACAACCTTCTCTAATCCTAGACTCGCTGTCCTTGCCCCCATCACCTCCTCATATGCTACTTCTATATGCTATGCAAGAGACTTCACTTTGTAAATGTTCACAATCGATGAATTGAATACGATCCAAAATTGCGCCAAAGAGGGATGACCGAGCCACAATACCTCATCCAAGGGACAATCTATGGAATAAATAATGTTACATATACCAACTTCAGCGTCCTTTACCCCAGCGATTTAAACCTTTCCCAAAGGTAGCTTCTAATGTGAGAAAAGGCCGCATCCCTCCCTTAGGGAATGCGACCTTTTCAATAGTAGTTCATGACCAGTTCACCCATGGACATGATGATGAAAATTTCTCTTTCATATTCGGGAATCTGGCTTTGAAATATATTTGCCGCTGGGGTTTATTCTAGGATCGTACCCGATGACAGATATACAATTGTTAGCGGAAAAACGGGACTTCTTTCACTCCAACCAAACGGGCATAAACAAAAAGTTGGCCTTTATGATGAACCTCGTGATCATACATTGCAGTCAGATAATTTTTCTTTGGTCCTTTAAGTTTTGGGATCGATGAATGATTTTGGGCCTCCAAATCTTCATCATTCAAGGATTCGTATGCAGCCTTTGTCTTCTCTGTGAAATCCTTCACCGCTTGGCGTATCTCTCCCATCGTCTTACATTCAGGAATGTCTGGTGGAGCAAACTCTTCGGTTTTGACCATCGAAACGAACACTTCATTCCATCCAGCCACATGCAATGCAAGTTCCCCCAGTGTCATCGCTCCATCCC
>CAUGKZ010000103.1 GCA_959600065.1 uncultured Kroppenstedtia sp.
GTGGGCGAACCCCGATCACCTCACTTAAAATATGGATAAACAACACGCCTGATTTCGCCTGGTTTCTGGGGTTTTCAGCGGGGCTATCACCGAATCTTGAATTGCGAATAAAAAGGTGGTTGACAATGAAATCGATACCTGATTATAATAGCACCTAAATAAATTGAATCACGTCACGCACGTGTAGGAGGATGCCTAGGGTTCCACCCGTCCATGACGGGGTTTGCGACCGAGTGGCATCAACACCGGCTCTCCGGTGTACACCGTGAGGATAAAAGCCTCTGCGGCAGGTCCTGCCCGCTTCCAATGAAAACGGGTTTGATCTGTCCGGAGGTTTTGTTTATATCCGAAGTGATTTATTTCAGAAAAAAGTAATATCTTAGGACAAAGGCTATGAAGAGGCATTCGCCCCCGTTCCCGTGTCACAGAGAATTCCGGAAAGCTGAGACCGGAATCGCGGGAGGGTTGGCGATCTCACCTTGGAGCCGTGCGTCGAAAGGGGAGATCTCCTGAGTAGAACGTATCCGGTCATCGCCGTTATCCGATGGAGTGAACCCGGTTTTGCACCGGGACACTCACCAAGGCCATCCGCCGCGAGGCGGGGGCAACCATTGGGTGGTACCGCGAAACCTTTCGCCCCAATCAACCAAGGTCGTAGTCACGAAATTTGTGTCTGCACGGGTTGATAGGCGAAAGGTTTTATTTTTTCTATGAAGGAGGTTGCGGAAGTAACATGGCCCAACGGTTGGCGATGCCAGCAGAGAAAGGTGAAGAATTGACACAGTCGCAGCAGGAATACTCCGGTTCCGAAATTCTACTCCGATGTTTGATCGAAGAGGGAGTGGAAGTGATTTTTGGCTATCCAGGTGGGTCGGTGTTACCCATTTACGATTCCCTCTACCACGGAGCTGTAAAGCATCTGTTGGCCCGTCACGAACAGGGAGCGATCCATGCCGCTGAGGGATATGCGAGGGCGACAGGAAAAACGGGAGTCGTGATCGCTACCTCAGGTCCTGGAGCGACCAATCTGGTGACTGGCATTGCCAATGCCCAGATGGATTCCATCCCCTTGGTCTGTATCACCGGCAATGTGAGCCAGGACCTGATCGGAACCGATGCTTTCCAGGAAGCAGATATCACCGGGATCACCATGCCGATCACCAAACACAGCTACCTGGTCACCGATGTCCGAGATTTGCCCCGGGTGGTGAAGGAGGCTTTCCACATCGCGTCCACGGGACGACCCGGCCCGGTCCTGATTGATATCCCCAAGGATGTATGCAATGCAAAGACCGGTTATCACTATCCTGAGGGAGTGCGGATCCGAGGCTATCAGCCCAAGACGGATCCCCACCCCCTGCAGATCACCCGACTGCACCAAGCACTGGCTGAGGCGAAAAAGCCCTTGATCTTGGCGGGAGGTGGGGTGGTCACCTCTGGAGGGGAGCAAGAGTTGATCGCCATCGCTGAGACCGCCCAGGTTCCCGTGACGACAACTCTGATGGGGTTAGGGGGGTTCCCCAGTCAACATCCGCTGTGGCTGGGAATGCCGGGAATGCATGGCACCTACGCCGCCAATCATGCTCTTTTGGAATGTGATCTGTTGATCGGGATCGGGGCCCGTTTTGATGACCGGGTGACCATGGGGCGCCTCGACAAATTTGCCACCGGCGCCAAGATCGCTCATATCGATATCGATCCGGCAGAGATTGGGAAAAACGTGGATACCTATATCCCGATTGTGGGAGATGTGAAAAAATCCCTCACTGCCGTCCGAGATGGACTTCCTCGTTCCCAGTCGGAAGATTGGGTGAAGCAAGTGCAGGGTTGGTACCGAGAATATCCGTACCGATTCCAGGATTCTGATCAGGTGTTGAAACCCCAGTGGGTGATTCGCCACCTCCATGAAAGCACGCAAGGGAACGCGATCGTCACCACCGATGTGGGTCAACACCAGATGTGGGTAGCCCAGTATTTTCCCTTCGCTAAGCCCCGTTCCTTTATCACCTCAGGAGGACTGGGGACGATGGGATTCGGGTTCCCCTCTGCGATCGGGGCCCAACTGGCCCATCCGGAAGCCACGGTGATCAGTGTCACCGGAGACGGGGGATTTCAGATGACTTCTCAGGAGTTGGCAGTCATCGCCCAGGGGAACATCCCGGTCAAAGTGGCGATACTTAACAACCATTGTTTAGGAATGGTTCGGCAATGGCAGGAGGTTTTCTACAAAAAACGATATAGCGAAGTGGATCTAGCTGACAGTCCCGATTTTGTCAAACTGGCGGAAGCCTACCATGTGAAAGCTTGGCGGGCAGAGACCCAGGAGGAAGCCGTCCAGGCATGGAAGCAGGCGTTGTCCGATCCCGGACCCGCTGTCGTCGATTTTCGCATCCATCCCGAGGAGAATGTGTATCCGATGGTAGCCCCCGGAACCGGACTAGATGAAATGATCATGGGGGAGGAGGAGTCATGAGACATATCCTGTCTGTGCTAGTCAATGATCAACCTCGGGTGTTGGCTCGGGTTGCCGGACTTCTCGGGCGGCGCAATTTCAACATCGAAAGTATCAGTGTCGGGGAGTCGGAAGAACCGGGTCTATCCCGGATGGTAATTGCTACCCGAGGAGACGAACAGACCATGGAACAAGTACAGAAACAGCTTCACAAGTTGGTGGACGTGATCAAAGTTCAGGATCTTCACGATCAATCGGCAGTGGAGCGGGAATTGTTGCTGGTCAAGGTGGGTTCCGGCCCAGGGACGCGGATGGAACTGAGTGGAATCATCGAACCCTTCCGCGCTTCCATCGTCGATGTGGGATCGCACAGTTTGATTATACAGGCGACGGGGGAACGATCCAAACTGGATGCTCTGTTAGAGCTTTTGCACCCCTACGGAATCAAAGAGGTGGCTCGAACCGGGGTGACAGCACTTCCCCGCGGGGCAAACAAGGCAAGTATGGCCCTTACCGCCGGAGGTTAACTCCCTGGTGTGAATGAAAGGAAGAAGGAAAGTTTACACCCTGATCCTTCAGTACGATCCCGCTAAAAATGACGAAAGAGATCGGCGGCTTCTGTCGTCAACAATCCCTATTTTTTGAGGAGGATGAATCATGGCAAAAGTGTTTTATGGTAACGATGCAGACCTCGGATATCTGAAGGAAAAAACAGTTGCAGTGGTAGGATACGGTAGCCAAGGACACGCTCAGGCCCAAAACCTGCGGGATAGCGGGATTCATGTGGTGATCGGCCTGCGCAAGGGCCGCTCCTGGGAACAAGCGGAACAGGATGGTTTTGAAGTTTTGCCTGTGGATGAAGCGGTGAAACAGGCGGATGTGGTTCAACTCTTGATGCCTGATGAAGTGCAGGCCCAAGTTTATAAGAATCAGGTAGCCCCCCATCTAAAACCGGGATCGGCCTTGTTCTTCTCTCACGGATTCAACATCCATTTCGCTCAGATCGACCCACCGAAAGATGTGGACGTGGTTTTGATCGCCCCCAAAGGGCCAGGTCATCTTGTGCGCCGGGTGTATGTGGAAGGTTTCGGAGTGCCGGCTCTGATTGCTGTTCACCAGGACGCTTCAGGGAAGGCTCAAGCATTGGGACTCGCTTATGCTGATGGAATCGGAGCCACCCGAGCCGGCGTGATTGAGACCAGTTTCAAAGAGGAGACAGAGACGGATCTCTTCGGGGAGCAAGCCGTTCTCTGCGGCGGAGTCAGCGAGTTGGTGAAAAACGGATTTGAAACTCTAACCGAGGCGGGATATCAGCCGGAGATCGCCTACTTTGAATGTCTCCATGAACTGAAACTGATCGTGGATCTGATGTACGAAGGGGGGCTGGCGGGAATGCGTTATTCCATCAGCGACACTGCGGAGTACGGGGATTACGTAAGTGGTAAGCGGGTCGTTGGTGAGCCTTCCCGGGAGGCGATGAAAGAGGTCTTGCAGGAAATTCAGGACGGTACCTTTGCCAACAAGTGGATTCAGGAAAATAAAGAGGGAAGGACGGAGTTCAACCGCATCGCCAAAGCGGAGAAGGACCACCCGATGGAACAGGTAGGTGAGAAACTGCGGAAGACTTTTTCTTGGCTGAATGAAAAGGAAGCAGTAAAGCCCTGAAGGATTATCGAGAAAAGGGAGGTTGCGGCAATGCGAAGGGTCCAGTTTTTTGACACGACGTTGCGGGATGGGGAGCAGTCCCCAGGTGTAAATCTGAATGCAGAAGAGAAGGTGGCGATTGCCCTTCAACTGGAACGGTTGGGGATCCATGTGCTGGAAGCCGGTTTTGCCGCGGCCTCTCCGGGAGATCTGGAAGCGGTTCGCCAGGTGTCGCAAGCTGTCAAAGGGGCGACGGTAGTCTCCCTCGCTCGGGCGGTACCGGGAGATATTGAAAAGGCCCGGGAAGCCCTGCAGGGGGCGGAAAACCCAGGAATTCATATCTTTCTCGCCACTTCACCCATCCACCGCAAATACAAGCTGAATATGACCCGGGAGCAGGTGCTGGAGAAGGCGGAGAAGGCCGTCCAGATGGCTGGAAAATACTTCCCTCATGTGGAGTTTTCCATGGAAGATGGGGGGCGAACCGAGAAGGAATTTCTCTGCCAAGTGGCGGAGCGAGTAATTCCTGCTGGCGCGGATGTGATTAACATTCCCGATACGGTGGGTTATCTCACTCCTGCAGAATATGGGGAGATCTTCCGGTATATGAAGGAGCATGTCCGCGGGATCGAAAAGGTGAAACTCTCTGCCCATTGCCATGATGACCTGGGGATGGCAGTGGCCAACACCTTGGCGGCGATTGAGGCCGGAGCGGAACAGGTGGAGGGAGCGATCAACGGGATCGGCGAACGGGCAGGTAACACTGCTTTGGAAGAAGTGGCGGTGGCCTTGGCTACTCGGGAGGATCACTATCAAGTAGCAACCGGGCTTCATCTGAAGGAGATCGGAAAAACGAGTCGCCTGGTGAGCAAACTGACCGGGATGCCAGTTCCGGGAAACAAAGCAGTAGTGGGTGCCAACGCCTTTGCCCATGAGTCGGGGATCCATCAGGATGGGATGCTGAAAAACAGTTCCACCTATGAGATCTTGCGACCGGAGACGGTGGGGGTGGACTCGACTCAGCTGGTGTTGGGCAAACACTCGGGACGTCACGCTTTCCAGGATAAATTGCAGGAGATGGGTTATCGTCTTTCGGAGGAGAAAATCGATTTCCTGTTCAGCCGCTTTAAAGAGTTGGCCGATCGCAAGAAACGGGTGGAAGAGGAAGACCTGATTTCCCTGGTGGAAGAGAAGTGGGGGGGAGAAGAAGAGATCTTCACTCTGGAAACCGTTCAGATTTCTTATGGCAATCGGTCTGTTCCCACAGCATCCGTGCGAATCTGTGACCACCGCCACCCACAGGCATTGCAAGAGGCGGCCTGTGGCAACGGTTCAATCGATGCGATTTTTAAAGCGATCGACCGGGTGACGGGAGAAGTGATGCATCTGGAAGATTATAAGATCACTTCTGTCACCGACGGGAAGGATGCCCTGGGCGAGGTTTTTGTCAAGCTTCGGCAAGGGGATTACGCGGTTCAGGGACGCGGGGTCAGCACCGATATACTGGAAGCTAGCGCCCGCGCCTATATCCACGCAGTCAACCGATGGGTGAGCCGGTCGACTGCAGGGGAAGGGAAGGCGGTCTCGGTATTCTCCGGGTCCTGACCTGGGATAAAAGGAGAGGTGACAAGGATGGAAAAGAAACGAAAGATAGCCGTTCTGCCCGGGGACGGAGTCGGTCCGGAGATCGTGGAAGAAGGGGTCAAGGTGTTAAAACAGGCCGGGGAGCAGTTTGGATACCAATTCCATCTCAACTTCGGCTGGATCGGTGGCTGTGCGATCGACCGTATGAAACAACCCTTGCCCCCAGAGACGCTTCGCGTCTGCCAAGATGCGGATGCGGTCTTGTTGGGATCTGTAGGTGGGCCTCGCTGGGACTCAAATCCACCGGAACTGCGACCGGAGAAGGCGCTCCTCTCCTTGCGCAAAAAGCTGGAACTCTTCGCCAATCTACGTCCCGCCAAGCAGTTCCCCGGATTGGAAAACAGCTCCTCACTCCGGGCGGAAGTTCTGGAAGGGGTGGACCTGTTGGTGGTGCGGGAGTTGACCGGAGGGATATACTTCGGAGACAAATTTACCGAGGAGACGTCCCAGGGATTGCAAGCCACCGATACATTGGTTTACCGGGAAGATGAAGTGGAGCGAATCCTGCGGAGAGCTTTTGAGCTGGCCCAGGGCCGCCGTAACCGAGTCACTTCTGTCGATAAAGCCAATGTGCTGGAGAGCTCCCGACTGTGGCGAAAGGTGGCGGAGCGGGTGGCTAAGGAATATCCCGACGTGGAGTTGGAACATATGCTGGTAGATAACTGTGCCATGCAGATGATCCGCCAACCCGCCTCCTTTGACGTGATTGTGACTGAAAATATGT
>CAUGKZ010000104.1 GCA_959600065.1 uncultured Kroppenstedtia sp.
GGGATCTCCAGAGCCACATTATATAATAAATTACGAAAGTACCATTTGTGAATCGCTAAAAAACCAAACCCACACCGCCCCCGGTAACAGGGAGACGGTGTGGGTTTTATCCTACATACTCTTCGAGAATTCGGTCCACTGCAGAGCCATAGGCTTCCCCAAAAAGGTTGAGGTGGACGAGGAGGTAGTAGAGTTGGTAGAGAGGTTTTCGGTCTCGATATTCGCTTTCCAAAGGATAG
Organism: uncultured Kroppenstedtia sp.; assembly: GCA_959600065.1. Taxonomy (GTDB): domain Bacteria; phylum Bacillota; class Bacilli; order Thermoactinomycetales; family DSM-45169; genus Kroppenstedtia; species Kroppenstedtia sanguinis. Next base: position 240 of record CAUGKZ010000104.1, read on the forward strand.
GCTTCCCTGTAGGACTGATAAAAGCGGTCCGAAAAGCCGCCGAAAAGTTCGGTAAAGGCCAAGTCTACTTCCCGATGCCCATAATAGATCGCCGGGTCGATTAGACAAGGAGTTCCACCAGGACCAACCATCCAATTGCCTCCCCACAGGTCGCCGTGGAGAAGAGAGGGCGAGATGTGAGAGTCCTCCAGCCAGTGGTCCAGTCGATCCAGCAACCGGGTGCACAGGCGGTTCCGACGGGAAGCAAGTCGCCCGTCTCTGCTGGCGATCTCGATTTGGGGAAGTAGGCGGCAGTCCCGGTAGAAGTGGACCCACTTTTCTCGCCGCTGATTGGACTGGGGCAGGCGACCGATGAAGTTATCCTGTTCCAGGCCGAAGGCGGTGGAGGATTGTTGGTGGAGCTCTGCCATGCCCTGACCTAGGGCTTCCGCGATTCTATGATCAGACCGAGATGGACCTGGCTCAATCCATTCCATCAAGATCCAACCCGTCCCTGGTTTCTCCGGCCCTTTGTGTGCGATGACTTTCGGGATTCCCAGGGACTGACTGTTTCGGGCCAGGGTTTCCAATCCATCCCGCTCGGCGGTGAAGAAACCGGCGGGAGCTTTGGTGTGGAGTTTAAAAAAATAACGACCCGCCGGGGTTGCCAGCTGGAAGGACTGATTGATCTCTCCGCCGGAGACAGGAAGAGATCGCTGCAGAGGACCGGGATCCCCGTAGGTGTGTAGTGCAGCTTCCACCGCGGATTGCAGGGGGGAAGTAAGCATCAGAGCTCTCCTTTCTCTCGGAGGGTCTGGATGATCTCTCGGCAACCCGCTTCCACCAAGCGATAGGTTTCTTCGAAATTTCCGGTGAAATAGGGATCGGGGACTTCTTTGTATGCTGTGTCGGGGATAAAGTCGACAAACCGATGGATGTCCACTTCCCTGTCTACCATATTCTTTACATCCTGATAGTTGCTGTTGTCCATGGTGATCACGTAGTCAAAGTCGATGAGGTCTTTCTCCACAATCTGTCGGGCTTTGATACCCTTGTCGGAGATCCCGCGGTCCGCAAGGAGGGAGCGGGTTCCCTGATGGGGAGGTTTGCCGGCGTGCCAATTGCCGGTGCCAGCTGAATCCACCTGTACCTTCTTGTCCAGTCCTTGCTCACGAAGTTGGTGACGCAGCACCGCTTCAGCCATCGGAGAGCGACAGATGTTGCCCAAGCAGACGAACAGAACGGATACCAAAGTGAGAGCACTCCTTTTTCATCCGGAATCTAACATCAACCCTATCTTAACACAGCCGCTGGGTATTGTGATTACATTTGGAAGCAGGGTGAAAAGGTTGGCGGAGGGACGGCGGGCTTTCCCATGAAGCCTATTTGGTCTCCTCCGAACTGGGGTGTGCCACCATGAGTTTCCCCATCCCGATCCACCCAATCATGAAAGCGCTTCAAAAATATTAACAAAATAAAGGTTGAAAAACAGGAAGCCCCCTTCTATAATGTCCGTTATATAAAAACAATTGTCTTCTATAGGAGGACGGAAATGAATCCAAAGGATGAGACTTACTATCTGATTCGTTCCGACATGTTGCCAGAGGCGATTCAGAAGACAGTGAAAGCCAAAGCGATGCTCGCCTCGGGAGAGGTACAGACGGTACAGGATGCAGTGGATGGAGTGGGAATGAGCCGCAGTTCTTTTTACAAATACAAGGATGGGGTGTACCCCTTCAATGCTTTGATGAAAGAGAAAATCGTCACGGTCTCTCTGACATTGGAGCACCGTGCGGGGATGTTGTCCGGCATTTTGGCCTATCTGGCCACGAACAGAGCAAATGTGTTGACGATTCACCAGACGATTCCCCTGCAGGGAATCGCAGGGGTAACCCTATCTCTCGACACGGCTCAAGTACAAATTCATTTGACAGATTTAATCAACGGGATGAAAGAGATGGACGGTGTGGTTCGAGCAGAACTCGTAGGTCGAGGAGAATAGATCAGAGGGAGTGGAGAAGATGGAGCAAGAACCGATACGCGTAGGTCTGATGGGTCTTGGCACCGTGGGCTCCGGGGTGGTTCGCCTAGTGAAAAATCATCAGGAGGATCTGTGGCAACAGACGGGTCGCGGGATATCCATCGAGAGGATTCTGGTGAGAGACAAGGGAAAGGAGCGATCCGTTCAGGTGGATTCGGGCTTGCTGACGGAACGGCCGGAGGAGATTCTCCAAGACAAAGGGATCGATCTGGTAGTGGAGGTGATGGGGGGAATCGAACCTGCGTACACCTGTATCCGGGAGGCTTTGGAAGAGGGAAAACACGTGGTTACCGCCAACAAGGATCTGATGGCCCTGCATGGAGCGGAGCTGTTGTCCATTGCTGGGGATAAGGGGTGCGACCTCTTTTACGAAGCCAGTGTGGCTGGAGGAATTCCCGTTCTGCGGGCTTTGACAGAAGGGCTCTCTGCGGATCGGATTTCGACGATCATGGGGATCGTCAACGGGACCACCAACTATATCCTGACGGAGATGGCCCGGAAAGGCACGCCCTTTGCCGATGCTCTCGCCAAGGCTCAGGATCAAGGTTACGCTGAATCCGATCCCACTGCTGATGTGGAAGGGTTGGATGCGGCACGAAAGATGGCGATTCTGGCTTATCTGGGCTTTCATACCCACCTTGCCTTAGATGAAATACCGGTACAGGGGATCCGAGATGTGACTACAGAGGATATTCAGTTTGCTGATCAGTTAGGTTATGTGCTCAAGTTGATCGGGATCGCCAAGCGGAATGAGGGGAAGATGGAGGTGAGTGTGCAACCGGCACTGTTGTCTGGAGAACACCCTTTGGCATCCGTGGATGGGGTGTTCAATGCGGTCTACATCCATGGTGAAGCGGTGGGAGAGACGATGTTTTACGGTCCGGGAGCCGGGGAAATGCCCACTGCCACCGCCGTGGTCTCTGACCTGGTGACGGTGGTGAAACATATGGAACTGGGGGTCAACGGCCGGGGAATGGTGGCCCCTTATTGTGAAAAACGTTGGAAAAGTCCCCGAGAGATTTTCTCCAAACATTTTCTCCGCCTTCGTTTGGCAGATGAGGCAGGCGTAATGGCTGGACTGACAAGTGTTTTTGCCGAGGCGGCGGTCAGCTTGGAAAAGGTGCTACAGGTGCCGATCAGCCAGGGTGGAGAAGCAGAGATCGTTCTAATCACGCACACAGCTAGTCAGCATCAGTTGGAGACGATCCTTCGCCGATTGGATGAGATGCCGGCAGTGCGCCAGCTGATGAGCCACTATCGCGTGGAAGGAGGAAATGGATGATGAACCCGGGTTTGATCCAACGATATCGCCGCTTTTTGCCGATCACTGATGAAACTCCTTCTTTGACCCTCTATGAGGGGAACACCCCTTTAATACCAGCCCGTTGCTTGTCGGAGGAGTGGGGGATCGATCTCCGCTTTAAAGTGGAGGGTTTCAATCCCACCGGTTCCTTCAAGGATCGGGGAATGGTAGTCGCCATCGCCAAGGCAGCGGAAGCCGGGAGCCAAGCAGTCATCTGTGCCTCCACCGGGAACACATCGGCTTCGGCGGCAGCCTATGCCGCCCGCATGGGTCTTCGGTGCATTGTGGTCATCCCTGACGGTTACGTCGCGCTGGGGAAACTGTCCCAGGCAGTGATGTACGGGGCGGAAGTGTTGGCGGTGCAGGGTAACTTTGATCAGGCGCTGGAGATTGTCCGGGAGATTGCTGATCACCATCCTGTCACCCTGGTCAATTCCGTCAATCCAAACCGGATTGAGGGGCAGAAGACAGGAGCTTTTGAGATTTGTGACCAATGGGGAGAGGCTCCGGATATATTGGCGATTCCTGTGGGCAACGCTGGCAATATCAGCGCTTACTGGAAAGGATTTCGGGAGTACCGGGTGGCGGGCCGCAGTGGAAAACTGCCGCGGATGTGTGGGTTTGAAGCGGCAGGAGCAGCAGCTATTGTGCGGGGAGAACGGGTGGAACAGCCGGAGACGGTGGCCACTGCGATCCGGATTGGCAATCCAGCCAGCTGGCAGACTGCGGTGATGGCGGCTGAACAGTCTGGCGGCCAAATCGATAGTGTCACCGATGGGGAGATCCTGGAGGCTTACCGGGAGTTGGCGCAAAAGGAAGGGGTTTTTGCCGAACCCGCCTCGGCGGCGTCCTTGGCAGGGGTGAAAAAACTGCGCCAGGCCGGGGTGATTTCTGAGGGGGACCGAGTAGCTTGCATTCTCACGGGGAATGGTCTCAAAGATCCGACAACGGCTATGGAGGCAGTTGCAGTGAAACCCCGAGTGCTTCCCTGTGACCGGAAAGCGGTGGTGGAAGAGGTGACAGGAAGGGAGGGCTAAAGATGGATCCATTTCTATCCTTTGAAGTGACGGTTCCCGGTAGCAGTGCCAACCTGGGTTCCGGTTTTGATTCTATCGGGATGGCGGTGAATCGTTTTCTCCACCTCCGTTTTTCTCCGGCGGAAGAGTGGACTGTCACCGCTGAAGACGAGTCATTCCGAGAGGTGATGCAAAAAGGGGATAACCTGATCCTTGAGGTGATGAAAGAGGTGTTTCAAGCAGTGGATCAGCAGTTGCCTCCTTTTCGGTTGGAAGTAGAATCCGAGATTCCCTTGATGCGGGGATTGGGAAGCAGTGCTGCTGCCATAGTAGGTGGATTGATGGCGGCAAATCATCTATTGGGTGATCCATTCAGTGTTCAGGAGTTGTTTCGGCGGGCGGTTCACCGGGAAGGGCACCCTGACAACGTGGGTCCGTCGTTGTTCGGCGGAGTGGTGGTCGCCTCCTGGGATGGAGAGAAAGTTCATGCTGTCCCGGCGCCGCTTCCCCCCTTCTCCGTGATTGCAGTCATTCCGGAATTGCCCCTGGCCACCTCCCGTTCCCGAAAAGCTTTGCCTGCTCAACTGCGCTTTGATGAAGCGGTTCTGGGGAGCAGCCGGGCCAATTTGCTGACGGCGGCTTTATTTTCCGGGGATTGGGATGCCTTCGGGATCGGTTTGAGGGACCGGTTTCATCAACCTTTTCGGAGTGCCCTGGTTCCGGGATTGAATCGGGTATTGCAAGAATCCGTCCTCCATGGTGCCCTGGGTGCGGCTTTGAGCGGGGCGGGTCCCACGATGGCTGTGTTCACCTTTGATCCGAAGTCGGTCCGTCAGTTTGTGGAGAAGGTCTTCCAGGAGGAGGGGATTCCGGTTCAGGTATTGACCCTGTCCCCCCAGGCTGAAGGGGCTGTCATCCGGTTGACAGAGGGGATGAGATCATAGTAGAGTGTTGGGAAACATTAAAGGAGAGAGCTTTATGAAACATCCGGTGGCCTATCTCGGACCGCGAGGGACTTTCACCCATGAAGCGGTTCGGAGGTTATTTCCAGAGACGGACTACCAACATACACCTTGCGACTCCATCCCGGATGTTTTGCTCGCTGTCGACCGGGGGGAGTTTGCCCACGGGGTGGTACCTATGGAGAACGCCATTGAGGGATCGGTTAATCTGACACTGGATTGGCTGGTGCATCATGTGGACGTGACTCTGACCGCTGAATTGATCCATCCGATCAATCAGAATCTGATGACCCATCCGGATCATGCCCAATGGCCTTTGTCCCGCTTTACGCGGGTATTGTCCCATCCCCAAGCGGTGGCACAGTGCCGTTCCCATCTGCGGGAACTTTTGCCTGGAGCTACTATCAGCTATGTGGATAGCACCGCTGAGGCTTCCCGCCAGGTGGCAGGCCATCCCGAGGAGGCCTGGGTGGCTATCGGTCCACAAAGCTCTGGCCTCTTGTATGGCTTGACGATTTTGGAATCGGGCATTCAGGATTATCCCAACAATTTTACCCGGTTTATCTCCGTGGGTCGGCCTTGGACACATCGGACCCGGGCCATTGTCGGATGGAAAACGACGCTTCTGATTACCTTGCCCTCGGACTTTCCCGGTGCTCTTCATCGAGTGTTGACCTCTTTTTCCGATTGTGAGATTAACCTATCCCGGATTGAGTCCCGCCCTACCAAGAAAAAACTAGGAACCTATTATTTTTTCATCGATGCGGAGGCAGGATTGGACCATCCGGGAATAGCGAAGGCTATCGCAGATGTGGAGCATTGGGGTTGTCAGGTGCGTCAACTGGGCTCCTACCCTTGCTACACTTTCGATAAAATTGGTGATCCCCTTCCAGTTGACAACGGTCGGTGATGAGC
>CAUGKZ010000105.1 GCA_959600065.1 uncultured Kroppenstedtia sp.
ATCCAGAGTCGCCTCTTCCGCTCCCTTGAAACTGGTCATCACCATCACATACACCGGAGTCAAAAAGAAAAGGGCTGCCAGGATGAGCAACAGGTAGGTGATGATTCGGCCCGGTTTGATTTTCATCAGTCTGCCTCCTTTCTCATAGAGGAGACCAGATACGGGATGATCAGGAAGGACACCATGACCAACATCAAGATCGCAATCGCCGCCCCTTGGGCATAGTGGTTCCCCTTGAAGGTGGTCTCAAACATGAAGACACCGGGAACATCTGTCACATAGTTGGCTCCCGGACCGGTCATCGCCATCACCAGGTCAAAGATTTTCAGAGAAATATGACCCTGAATGATTAACACACTGAGAGTAATTGGCCGTAGAAGTGGGAGGATCACTTTTTTGAACACTTGCCATTCTCCGGCACCATCCACCCGGGCCGCTTCCCGAACCTCATCGGGAATCGCCCGTAAACCGGAGAGATACATTGCCATCGTAAACCCGGACATTTGCCAGACTGCGGCAATCACCACCGCAATCAGAGCCAGGGGGATTCCGAACTGGATCTCTCCCCATTCCACTCCAGGAATGATCCGAGTGTCCACATACCAGACAGGAGGCTCGTCAAAGCCCAGCTTGTTCAAAAACAGGTTCACCCCAGTAGAGGGGTTGAAGATCCATTGCCACACCACCCCTGTCACAATGAAGGAAAGGGCCATCGGGAAAATAAAGATGTTGCGAAAGAGATTTTCCCCCTTCAGTTTTCGATCCAGCAGGACCGCAAGGCCCAACCCTGTCACCAAACAGGCTGAGATGAAGAAGAGGGTGAATACCAAGGTGTTTCTCAGATCAGATTGAAAGCGAAAATCCTGGAACAGTGACAGATAGTTATCTAGGCCCACCCAGTTCATACTGGGAAGCAGAGAATTCCAATCGGAAAAAGAAACATAACCCGTCCATCCGATAAACCCATAAACGAACACAGCGATCGCCAAGAGGGATGGAAGAAGCAAAAAGAAACCTATCCATTTATCACTGATCCTTGTTCGTGTCCGGACGGAAGGGGCCGGACGATCCTCTGTTTTTTGCTCGGGTCGGAGCGGCTCCACTCATCGATCCCTCCTTTAAAAGAAAGGCGGCGTACCGCCGCCTGGGACTGAAAAACTACTCAATGACTTTTTCTAGTTTCTTTTGCAACGTTTTTGCCAGCTGATCCACATTCTTCTGGGTAACAAAGGTATTGACCGCCTGATCCGCTTCCGTCAGAAATCCTTCCGGAGCAGCCGAGCCATGAGCCAAACTGGGAGTCAATTTTGCATCTTTAAACTCTTTGATCGCCTCTTGTCCGTATTCGTCATACTTGCTCTCATCGGTATCTACCCGAGCCGGAATGGATCCCTTTAAGGTATTAAATGCATCCTGTCCTTCTGCAGAAGCCAGCACCTGAAGCCAAGCTTCTGTCGCTTTCGGATTTTTGACCCCTTTAGGGAGCCCAAAGGTATCTGTAATAACCATGAAACTACCTTCAGATCCTGGAGTTTCGATCCAGCCGAAATCTTTACCCGGCTTCAATTTGAGATCTGTGGTGAAATATCCCTTGGCCCAGTCGCCCATCACATGCATCGCCGCTTCCCCTTTGGCTACCATCTGAGCAGCATCCTGCCAGTTTCGGGCCGCGTGATCCTTATTGGTATAGGACAGCATCTTCTTGTAGGTCTCCAGCGCCTTTTTCACCTGCGGATCTTCAAAGGAGAGCTTCCCTGTCCACAATTTTTCGTAACCCTCTGGACCCAGCTCCCCGAGCAAGACCGTCTCCAGCAAGTGAGTGGCTCCCCAAGCTTCTTTGTCACCGAGGGCGAGGGGGGTGATTCCTTTCTTTTTCAGCTTATCAGCCGCTTTGAAAAAATCATCAAAGGTTTTTGGCGGTTCAATCCCGTGTTCATCGAAGACTTTTTTGTTATACCAAAGCACATTCCCTCGGTGGATATTTACCGGCACCGAATAGATCTTTCCATCCTTGCTGACCATATCGATCAGCTCTTCCGGGAACTTATCCATCCAGCCTTGCTTCTTGTATAGATCGTTCAGCGGTTGCATTTTCCCCGCTGCCACCCAGCTATCGTTCAGTTCCGAACCACCGTGAACTTGGAAGGTGTCCGGCGGATCATCTCCCTGCATGCGGGTGGCCAAAGTCGCCTTGGCATTGGTGCCGGCCCCGCCAGCTACCGCCGCATTATTAACTTTGATATCGGGGTTTTTCTCTTCAAACAGCTTGATCAGGGCGTTCAGACCCGCCTCTTCACCAGCCCCTGTCCACCAGCTGAAAATTTCTACCTCTTTGTTTTTTTCCTTGGCATCTTGCCCATCGGATTGCCCACCACAGGCTGCTGTCATAAAAACCAGGCCTAAGCAAACCAACAGGATCATCCCACGGGATGATTTTCTCACGATGAATTCCTCCTCTTGGCGACGAAACCGTCGCCGGTTCTAAAACATCCCATTGAGAAACACACTTCTTGAAAAAGGTTTCTAGGAGTTTCTAGATGTTTCCCTTTTACCCCTCTTGGGGTTCAAACAGTTTTTGCAGAACCAAAGTGTAAGCCCCGATCGCCCCGGCTTGATCTCCCAGTTCGGAAACGACAATCGAGACTTCTTGGGCGGGAGTGGACAAAGCCCTTTCCTCCACTGTCCTTCGCAATGGATCCAGGACAAAGGCGCCGGTAGCCATCATTCCACCGCTCAAAATAATTTTACGGGGATTCAGAAGATTGATCAGATTGGCCAGTGCAATCCCCAACCAGCGACCGGTTTCCGCCAGCTCTTCGATGGCCAACCGATCCCCTTTCCTGGCCGCCGCAGTCAGATCCCGACCGGAGAGCTGCTCTCCAGCTCTTCCCCCCCAGGTCTGCAGCAAGGAGGGCTCCCCCGCCATCAGCCGCCTTCGAGCTCGTTCCAGGGTGGCGGGACCCGAGACGAAAGCCTCCAAACACCCCCGGTTTCCACATCCACACATCGGTCCGGCGGGATCGATCACCGTATGCCCCAACTCACCTGCGGTAAACGTCGAACCACACAACAGGCGACCTCCATACATCATCCCGGCCCCCACCCCGGTTCCCACATGAACACAGATGAAGGGATCTGCTCCCCGCCCCTGTCCAAACCAGCTCTCCCCCACTGCCCGGGCGCGGACATCATTTTCCACTTCCACGGGAACATCGAACTTCTCCTGCAAAATGGACCGGAGGGGAAGATCGGAGAAGGCCAGATTCGGCGCAAAACGAGAAACACCTTCCCGGGGATCCACCAAGCCGTGCATCCCCACACCAACCCCCAACAGGGGAATCCCTTGCTCCCGGATCTGGTCCACCACAGAGCCCACCGCATCTGTCAACAGATCCGTATAGGTTTTTACAGTTGGACGGGAGGGAACCGGCAGTAACTGTTCAGCCCCGATATTCCCCATGGGGTCCGCCGACAACACCCGAATGCTCTTCACCCCTGCATATACCCCGACCACGTTGAAAGCCTGGTGGTTCATGTTCAGCAGGATGGGTTTGCGCCCACCGGTGGATTCCCCCAATTCACACTCCACCACCCACCCGTCCTGCAACAGCTCACCTACAATATTGGTCACAGTAGGCGGGGTCAATCGGGTCACTTTGGCGATTTCCGCTCGGGAAATCGGACCTTGAAGACGAATCACATTCAGGATCGTCGATCGATTGATCGATTTCATCCAGCGGAAACTCCCGGTCTGGATCATCTGTGATATAACGGACAACTCCTTTCCAAGGGTGGATGTCCCACTCCCGGTACAGGACTCGGATCCAATCTATCACGACTGTCACCCTCCCGTTGGGCCCCACCTCCTTTTATACGGCAAAGGTTTACAAGAATCCTTCTCTCACTTGTAAAGGCTTTCAATTTGGTCCATCTTCATAGCCCCGAGGATGACGCTGCGCCCACTTCCAAGCGCTGGCAACGATTTCATCCAGCTCCGGATAGCGAGGATTCCAACCCAGTTCCGCCCGTGCCTTTTCCGCCGACGCCACCAGAACTGCAGGATCTCCCGGACGGCGTGGAGCGGTCTGAACTTGGAGTCGGCGACCGATGACCCCTTCGACTGCCTGGATCACTTCCCGTACAGAAAAACCTTTTCCATTTCCCAGATTGTATACGGCGCTGGAGCCACCCTTCCTGAGACGATCCAGTGCGAAGCCGTGGGCCTCTGCCAGATCCATCACATGAACATAGTCCCGAATGCAAGTACCATCGGGGGTGGGATAATCCACACCAAAGACTTGGATCGAATCTCTCTGCCCCAGGGCGACTTGTAATAGGATCGGGATCAAGTGCGTCTCCGGATCATGATCCTCCCCTACATCGACGGTCGGATGGGCTCCTGCCGCATTGAAATAGCGAAGAGAGGTGGATCGAATCCCATAAGCCTGATCACACCATGCCAGCATCCCTTCGATCACTCTTTTGGTCTCCCCATAGGGATTGGTGGGTTGAAGGGGAGCGGTCTCAGGAATCGGGATGGTCTCCGGTTCTCCATAAACAGCGGCAGTGGAAGAGAAGACCATCCGCTTCACCCCGTAGGCCACCATCGCCGATAGCAAGCTTCGGGTTCCCGATACATTGTTGTCATAATAGGAGAGGGGATCCTCACTGCTGGTTCCTACCAAGGAGAGTGCGGCAAAATGAACCACCGACTCGATAGGGCGCTCCTGAAAGATCTGGTGGATCAGCTTCTCATCTCTCAGATCCCCCTGATAAAAAGTGGTGGCTTTCACCGCCGCTGGATGACCTGTACCCAGGTGATCGAGGACCACTACTTCCTCTCCCCGTTCCAGCAGATGAATCACCGTATGACTCCCGATGTAACCGGCTCCCCCGGTCACTAACACCGCCATGCTTGTTCCCCCTTCCCAATTTCCCGGGCACCGTCGCCAATCCCTGACTCGTGGAACACCGCCTGGCGTCCGGTTTCAGCAAAATACTGCTCCTCCACCTGCTGTCGGAAGGATTCCACCGCCTCCCGATGAACCAAGTTGACCGTACAGCCGCCAAACCCTGCCCCGGTCATGCGAGCACCGATACATCCCGGCACCTGGATCGCCGCTTCAAACAGACTGTCCAACTCTGGGCCCGTCACTTCATAATCTTCTTTTAGAGAATGGTGGGACTCTTTCATCAACTCACCAAATCGGTGCAGATCTCCTGCAATCAGGGCCTGTTCCGACTGGAGAACGCGGGCATTTTCTGTAACCACATGGGTCAGCCGTTTTCTCAGTTGCGGGGATGTCACCGCCTCCTGGGCCTCCTGCCATGCCTCTTCCCCGACGCTCCCCAAATCTGTCGCTTCCGGAAGTCGCCGTCTCAGTTGCTGAAACCCTTCTTCACACTCCCGACGTCGTTCGTTGTAGCGAGATTCGGCGAGCTCCCGCACCTTGTTGGTGTGAATGATCAGCAACCGGTAATCCCTCAGTTGCAAGGGAACATGGCGATAATCCAATTGACGGCAATGGAGCAGGATGGCGTGACCCGCTTTGCCCATTCCGGAGGCAAAGGGATCCATGATCCCGCACTGAACCCCGATAAACCGGTTTTCCGACTGTTGGACCATCTGAATCAAATCCAACATCCTCCATGTGCGATCCTCCAGAGCAGCCAGCGCTACCCCCGTCGCCAATCCGATGGAAGCTGAAGAGGAGAGACCAGCTCCCGAGGGTAAATCCCCGTGATACAAAATATCCGCACCTGGCAGTTTGGCCCCGGCAGCGGCCAACTCCCGAATCATTCCCTGTGGGAAATTGGCCCACCCCTCTCCCCGACGCCTCCCCACTTCATCGGCCTTGAACTCCGCCTGCTCTGCAAACCGGGTGGATGCCAGTCGGAAGACCCCGTCTGTTCGTGGTCGAAGGACTGCCCAGGTCCCCCGGGTGAGTGCGGCGGGAAAGGCATACCCTCCCGTGTAATCCGTATGCTCCCCGATCAGGTTGACACGGCCTGGTGCGAAAAATAATCGGACCTCCCCTGGGCCATAGATGCTTGTGAAAGCTTCCAGCGCCGCTTCTCCACCACTCACCGCAATCCATCCCCTTCCTTTTCCAGAAACCGCTGATGCGCATCCCGGAGTTCCGTTGCCGTCTCTTCCACGGAACTGGGGTTGCAGGCCGCCCAGGCCCCCATCTCCGACGAAGCGTAATACTTGATCTTGTCCCGTTCCCTGAGCGGAGTGTAAAACTCAATATGGAAATGGTAATAACTCTCCACGTCTTCTCCGTTCACAGGACGTTGGTGCAACACCATCATATACGGAAAGGGACGGTTGAACAGGTTGTCCATCGCCCCGGTCATCTCCTTTAGAATCCCG
>CAUGKZ010000106.1 GCA_959600065.1 uncultured Kroppenstedtia sp.
TGGGAGAAGCTGTCCCCCCATCTGCTGAACAGTCTTTACTTGGCAATTCCTGCCACGATATTGTCTGCCCTGTTGGGTTCCATCAATGGGTATGTCTTGTCCAAGTGGCGGTTTAAAGGGGCGGATCTACTGTTCACCCTGATCTTGTTCGGTATGTTCATCCCCTACCAGAGTATCTTGATCCCGATGATCTGTTTTCTGCAAGAGATTCAGCTCTATAATTCGATTCCGGGATTGATCTTCGTCCATGTGATCTATGGAATTCCGATCACCACCCTGATCTTCCGCAATTTTTATGCGGGGATTCCCAATGAGATCCTGGAAGCGGCCCAAATCGATGGAAACGGAATTTTGGGCATCTATCGGCGAATTATCCTGCCCTTGTCGATTTCCGGTTTTGTGGTGGTGGGGATCTGGCAATTCACCCAAGTGTGGAATGAGTTTCTGTTTGCCGTCACCCTGACCAGTGCTTCCCAGCATCCGGTGATGGTAGCCTTGCAAAATCTCTCCGGTAGCCAGATCGTCCAGTGGAACATCCAGATGGCGGGAGCGCTCTTAGCGGCATTACCTACTCTGCTCATCTATGTATTGCTGGGTCGCTACTTTATTCGGGGATTGCTGGCAGGTTCCTTGAAGGGATAATCCATAATGGGGTAAATGAGGTCGTACCACACCCACAAACCAGGCGCGTATAAAGGCTTGTGGAGGGATGTGGTACGATTTTTTCTAAGACATTTGAAGAGCTATTACGGTAGTTAGCCCCTTGAAAAGATCATCATATTTCTTGCAGGGGTTGCTCCTGGGGCTTCATCCCTTTATAATAGGATTGAAAACGCTGTCACGCGACCGGAGACATTGGAGAGGTCGTACCACGCCAATCTACGAGCCGTAGTAAGGCTTGTCAAAGGGTGAGGTGCGACCTTTTTTGATTCTTCAGATCTCTCTGGCGATAAAGAATGAAAAAGGAGGAAATGCCTTGGACAGAAAACTCAGAGGAGAATGCTTTGCGGAATTTGTCGGTACTTTTATCCTGATCTTTATCGGTTGCGGCACCGTGGCTGGACGGACTCTCAACGGGGTGGAGATGGGGCAGTGGGAGCTCTCGATCATCTGGGGTCTGGCGGTGACCTTGGCTGTCTATGTGACGGGAGCTGTCTCCGGTGCCCAACTCAATCCGGCAGTCACAGTAACCATGGCTGTTTTTCGCAAGTTTCCCTGGAAGAATGTGATCCCTTATATCGCCTCTCAAGTGGCGGGGGCCTTCGCGGGAGCCGCTGTGGTCTACGGTCTGTATAAAGGGATCTTCGCCCACTGGGAAAAGACGGAACAGGTGGTTCGAGGATCAGCGGAAAGTTTGGAAAGCGCCGGTGTTTTTTTCACTGCTCCAGCTTCGTTTCTTTCCAACTTCGACGCCTTTCTGGTAGAATTCTCTATCACTGCGATCTTGTTGATTGTGATCTTGGCCGTCGTGGATGACCGAAATCCCCTCCTGCCCGCCTTGAACAACCTGGGTCCCCTCGCCATCGGTCTGACTGTGGCTGTGCTCGGAGGATCCTTTGGCACGCTGACCGGCTTTGCCCTCAATCCGGCACGGGACTTTGGCCCGAGACTTTTTGCCTGGCTGACAGGTTGGGATTCCGTGGCTCTGCCTGCAGCGGGAGGATATGCTTGGGTTCCCATTCTCGGTCCGATCCTGGGAGGGTTGGCGGGAGCTTTAGTCTACGATTTCATGGTTCGCCGCTACTTGCAAAAGAAAGAGGAGCTCCCAGGGAGGGAAAACGGGGAGGATGCCAGTGCCTGAAGGCCTGGTATGTGAGATACAAGCGATCTTTGCACCAAAGGGGCTAGAACGTGGTTTGGTCATTCAGTGGTGATGCGAAGAGACGTCCGCACAACAGGCCCGACTCCTTAGTATGGATTTATTAGACACACCCTAAAGCGGCCCTGGCAAGGTTTGTGCACGATGGGTGCATGGTTGCGGAACAGAATCTCCTCACCCATGGTGAACCAACACGTCAGCTTAAAATGAATTTGTGTATAAGGTGAAAAGAAAGCGGAGGAATCAGATAGAGGAGGAATCGCTTTGGAAAAGGAAACATTTATTTTGGCCATCGATCAGGGAACGACTAGTACCCGGGTGATGCTTTTCGATCGGAAGGGGAGTATCCGGGGAATTTATCAGCAGGAATTTACCCAGATGTATCCTCAGCCGGGGTGGGTGGAGCATGATGCAGAGGAAATCTTGGACTCCGTCCGCCAGGTGTTGAAAGGTTTGTTTCAGGAGAGCGAGATTCGGCCGGACCAAGTGGCCGGGATTGGCATCACCAACCAGCGGGAAACAGCTGTCATCTGGGATAAAAATAGTGGCAAGCCCATCTATCCAGCGATTGTCTGGCAGAGCCGCCAGACTGCGGAGATCTGTGAAGAATTGAAACAGCGAGGGTTGGAGAAAACCATCCGTGAGAAAACCGGGCTGGTGGTGGATGCCTATTTCTCCGGAACTAAAGTGAAGTGGATTTTGGATCATGTGGAGGGAGCCCGGTCCCGAGCGAAACGGGGGGAACTCCTCTTTGGAACCATCGACAGCTGGCTGATCTGGAACTTGACCGGGGGCCAGGTGCATGTAACAGACTACACCAACGCTTCCCGTACCCTGATGTACAATATTCACGAGCTGGACTGGGATGATGAGCTGTTACAGATCCTGGATGTGCCTCGTTCACTTCTTCCGAAAGTTCAGCCTTCCAGTAGTGTTTATGGTACCACAGTGGAAAGTGAGTTTTTCGGCCGGCAGGTTCCCATTGCCGGAGTGGCGGGAGATCAGCAGTCGGCACTTTTCGGCCAATCCTGCTTTACTTCTGGCACAGCCAAAAACACTTATGGCACCGGTTGCTTTATGTTGATGAACACTGGAGAGAGAGCGGTAGAATCTTCCCACGGACTCTTGACCACGATCGCCTGGGGTGTGGACGGAAAAGTGGAATACGCCCTGGAAGGAAGCATATTCGTAGCGGGAGCGGCGATTCAGTGGTTGCGTGACGGACTGCAAATTTTGGAGAGTGCACCGCATTCTGAAGTTCACGCTCGTAGACTCGCCTCCAATGAAGGTGTGTATTTGGTTCCAGCCTTTGTGGGCTTGGGTGCACCCTATTGGGATATGGATGCCCGGGGTGCGGTCTTCGGACTGACGCGGGGGACCGGACGGGATCATTTTGCCCGGGCGGCGTTGGAGTCTTTGGCATACCAGACGAAGGATGTATTGAACGCCATGGAAAAGGATGCGGGAATTCATCTACAAGAACTTAATGTGGATGGAGGCGCTGCCCTGAACGACTTTCTGATGCAATTTCAGAGCGATCTGTTGAATGTAACGGTGACGCGACCTACCATCAACGAGACGACTGCTCTGGGAGCGGCCTATCTGGCGGGTCTGGCAGTGGGCTATTGGGAAGACAAGGAGATGATCCGGCAAAACCGAGCCGTGGACGCTCAATTCCTCCCGCAAATGTCTGGCGAAGAACGGACTTCGCTGTATAACGGGTGGAAGGATGCCGTCAGTCGCACGATGACCCGACCGCAAGTGAGAATCTGAGGGTTTTCACCGTCTCCCAAATGAGGTAAACTGAATAATGAACAGATCATACAATTAAACATCTGAGATTTAGGACCGGAGACTAGGAGAGTCCTTCGCCAGGGTGAATATTTACCATCGGTGAGGACTCTTTTTGCATTTTTCAGGGAGGGAGTCGGTGATGATGGGATTTCAAGAGGGGATTCGACGGCATCCCGTGATTGCTGCTGTCCGGAATGAAGAGGAATTGAAGCGGTTGGAGAATTCCAGTCCGCAAATCTGCTTCTTTCTGTTTGGCGATATTAACACGTTGCCTGCCATGGTGAACCAGGTGCGAGGCATGGGTAAACAGGTCTATCTTCATCTGGATCTGACACAAGGTTTTAGCAACGACCGGGCCAGTCTCAAATTTATTCAGAGAGAAATCCAACCGGACGGGGTGGTCTCCACACGGACCCATCTGGTCCGCAACGCCAAAGAAGAGGGATTGTTCGTCATCCAACGCCTCTTTATTACAGATACGATGTCGGTGGAAACGGGAAAACATTTATTGAAGCAATCTAAAGCCGATGCAGTGGAAGTGATGCCGGGGATTGCCCCTGCCTGGGTTTATGAGGAACTCCGTCGAAAACGGGCACTTCCCATCGTGGCCGGGGGGTTGCTAAGGCAGCCCGAGGATGTGATCCAGGCCTTGCAAAACGGTGCCAACGCCGTCTCAGTTAGCGGAGGGGACCTTTGGAACCTGGATATTCAGATGAAATCATCATTCTGAGGAGGATCAGAGCTATGCAATTTTCCGCTCACCATCGAAAACGTCTACTGGAGGAAATGGAATCAGAACCCCTGGATCTCTTGGTGATCGGTGGCGGAATCACCGGAGCCGGGATCGCTTGGGATGCAAGATCCCGCGGTCTTTCCGTCGGCCTCGTGGAAAAGGGAGATTATGCAGGAGGAACCAGTAGCCGTTCAACCAAATTGATTCACGGGGGATTACGTTATTTGAAACAGATGGAGATCCAATTGGTGAAAGAAGTGGGGCGGGAGCGGGCTCTCCTGTATGAACGGGCTCCCCATCTAGTCCTGCCCCGTCCGATGATGCTCCCCATTTATAAAGGAGGGACTTATGGGCAGTTGGCCTCTTCCGTTGGTCTCTGGATGTATGATCGGCTGGCAGGAGTCAAAAAGGAAGAGCGGCGGCAGATGCTTTCCCGAGAGGAGACTCTGAAGCGGGAGCCGTTGTTGACAGAACAAGGCTTGAAGGGATCGGGGCTCTATGTGGAGTACCGTACTGATGATGCCCGTCTCACCTTGGAAGTGATGAAGACCGCCTTTTCCCTCGGTGCGAAAACCGTCAACTACGCCGAAGCGGAATCCTTTACCTACGACGGAGACCGGATCACGGGGGCCCAGGTTCGGGATCGTGTCAGTGGTCAGATGTACCAGATCCAGGCCCGAGAGGTGGTAAACGCTGCTGGTCCCTGGGTGGATCAACTGCGTAAACAGGACGGTTCCTTAAAAGGCAAACGCTTGCACCTGACTAAGGGCGTTCATCTAGTGGTGCCTCAGGAACGATTGCCCCTGAAGCAACCCATCTACTTCGATGTGCCTGACGGCCGAATGATCTTCGCTATTCCCCGGGGGAGGATCACCTATATTGGAACCACGGACACCAATTATGACGGGCCGATCGATTCTCCACAGATGACCCCAGAGGATCGGGATTACTTGTTGAAGGGGGTCAACCATATCTTCCCCAGTGTGGGTCTGACGCCAGAGGATGTGGAATCCGGCTGGGCGGGCCTGCGCCCCTTGATCCATGAAGAGGGAAAAAGCCCCTCTGAGCTTTCGCGGAAGGATGAGATCTTTGAATCTCCTACAGGGCTGATCACCATCGCCGGGGGCAAACTGACCGGATTTCGCAAGATGGCGGAACGGGTGGTGGACCTGGTGAACCGGCGGCTGGAACAGGCGGGCCGTCTCTCCTTTACCCCCTGTCGCACTGACCGCCTCTCCATCCTGGGGGGCGGGGATCTAGGCGGAGACGGATTTGTCCATTTCCGGGAAGAGTGGTTGGAGAAATTAAAGGAAGGGGGTCTGTCCGAAGAACGGGCTGATGAGCTGATCCATCTCTACGGCACCCAGATGGAAAAGGTGTGGGAGCGCGCTGACGGATTGGCGGAAAATATCTTGGATGCCCAGTTGCAACATGCAGTGGAAGAGGAGATGACGGTGACCCCTGACGACTTTCTCATCCGACGGAGCGGCGATCTCTACTTCCATCGCCAGCGGGCGGAGGCGGCAGTAGCAGAAGTGGTGGAACGGATGGCCGATTGGTTCCATTGGAGTGAAAGTGAACGGGAGGAACAGGAGTCCCAGGTGCGCCAAGCGCTGGAACAAACCCGACCGCAGCCGGTTTCTGCCGGTGAATAAAAACACAAGGCCCCGGAGCATGGTCTCCGGGGCCTTGTGTTGGATGAGGGTCACCATTTCCGCTCCCGTCTCAAGCGGGCATCGAAGACGAAGGGTCCAAAGGGAAGGAGCGAGGCGATTAAGGCTCCTGCCACTCGTATGAGTGACCAGCCATCTGTTAGGGTGACGTGGGCGACGGCGGCGATATAAAGGACAAACAGGACACCGTGGATCCAACCGACAAGGGTGACCGCTGTTGTGATGTCGGCGAAATACTTCAAGGGCATGGCGATCCCCAGCAAAACAAGGAAGGAGAGTCCTTCGATCAGGCTGACGACACGAAAGCGGCCCAGGGGCGTGTTCAAAAGTGGA
>CAUGKZ010000107.1 GCA_959600065.1 uncultured Kroppenstedtia sp.
TTGAACCGAGATCCATGTCTATTGTAATTCAACAGCGTTTTCAGACAAGGTGAACTTGCGTTTGCAGAGGGGCGGGATGGGGTGGGGGAGAAAAAAGATTTTGGCACGTGGGGATGATGACTTTTTCACAAGGCTTCTAGCATCGAGAATAATAATCAGACCATTGACAACATTCCTGTTGTTGTGTAATCTGAAAACAAGCAAGCGCTTGTTTTGAGTAGGTGAGGTGTTTTGCACGATGTCCCGAATCGGACGTAGGGAACAAATATTGGAAAAATCCAGTCAGTTGTTTCGCACCAAGGGATATCACGGGACGACGATCCGGGATATATCCGAAGCCAGCGGCATTCTCTCCGGAAGCTTGTATGCCCATATCAAGTCCAAGGAAGATCTTCTCTTTGAGATCACGGATCGAGGGGCGGAGTTGTTTCTCCGTTCCCTGCGGCCGGTGGTGAGGAGCGACGAGGATCCGGTGATCAAACTGCGGAAGGGGCTGGTGGCCCACATCCGGGTGATCACGGAAAATCTGGAGGCGGCGACGGTCTTCTTTCATGAATGGAAGGCGCTTACGGAGGAGCGGCGCCGGATCATCCAGGAGAAACGGGACGAGTATGAGGCGATGTGGGCGGAGTTGTTAAGCGAAGGGGTGAAGAGAGGTCGTTTCCGACTGGCCGATGAAAAGTTTGCCCGCCTGCTGATCCTGTCGGCGGCCAATGGTCTGTATCAATGGTATAACCCGCAGGGAGATCTGTCGCCGGAGGAAGTGGCAGACCGTTTTACCACCATCTTGCTGTCGGGATTCACCGGCGGCGAAGGAGGCGAGAATCGGTGAGTCTGGAGGAGCGCCATGCCCGCTTCATGGAGCGGATCCAGCGTGGCGAGAAGATCGAGGCGACGGACTGGATGCCTGAGGAGTACCGGAAGTTGCTTCTTAAACTGATTCATATGCACGGTGTTAGCGAGATCATGGGAGCTTTCCCGGAGAAAGAGTGGGTGCCCAAGGCTCCGACTCTGAAGCGGAAACTGGCGATTATGGCCAAAGTGCAGGATGAGGTGGGACATGGCCAGCTTTTGTTGCGGGTGGCGGAGGACTTGGCCGCCCCCTTGGGTAAGACCCGGGAAGATCTGATTGAGGACCTGATTGAAGGACGGGTCAAATTTCACAATGTGTTTCACATGGAGTCTCCCACTTGGGCGGATGCTGGGGTGATCGGTTGGTTAGTGGACGGGGCGGCCATCGTCAATCAAGCGGCCCTGCTCAGCACTTCCTATGGCCCTTATGCTCGGGTGTTGAAGCGAATCTGTGCGGAGGAGAGCTTTCACATGCAACACGGAGAAAACATCATCCTCGCCCTGGCTGGAGGGACCCAAATGCAGCGACAGATGTTGCAGGAGGCGGTCAACCGCTGGTGGGAATCGCTTCTCTTTTTCTTCGGTCCGGTGGAAGTGACGCCAGCGGCCCGGCGGATGCTGGATTACAAGATCCGGACGAAGACCAATGAGGAACTTCGCCAACAATTTTTAAATAAGTATGTACCGCGGATTCGCTCTCTGGG
The DNA here is from genome assembly GCA_959600065.1 of uncultured Kroppenstedtia sp. Taxonomy (GTDB): domain Bacteria; phylum Bacillota; class Bacilli; order Thermoactinomycetales; family DSM-45169; genus Kroppenstedtia; species Kroppenstedtia sanguinis. Next base: position 1,557 of record CAUGKZ010000107.1, read on the forward strand.
GCTGACCATTCCCGACCCGGACCTCTCCTACGATGAGAAGGAAGGCAGATGGAACTTCACCCCGCCGGATTGGGAGAAGTTCGGGGAGATTGTGAAACGGAACCGGGGTCCCAAATCGGTGGAGCGGATCGGGCTCCGGCGGTTCGCCCATGAAGAGCAGCGATGGGTTCGGGAAGCGATGGTCCGCTCTCGGGAGTTACAGAGCGTGTGATGGGGATAAAGGAGTGAAAAGAAGATGGATGACCAAAAGCGACGTGGGGAATACGACGTGTTTGAGGTGTTTGTGCAGAAGACTCAGGCAGACTTCCATGTCCATGTGGGAAGCGTGGTCGCTCCCTCCCCAGATGTAGCTCTGTTGACTGCCCGAGAAAATTTTTTGCGCAGGGAGAAAGCCGTCAATCTCTGGATTGTCCCTCGGAACGGGATTTACGCGACTTCTTATGATGAACCGGATTGGTTCGCCCGGGAGATGGATCGGCGGTATCGGGAAGTGGGGGGCTATTCGGAAAACGGACGCCTTTGGAAAATGTACCGGGAGCGAGCGTTGCATCTGGAGGATATCGTTCGGGATCTGAAGGAAACCCCATCCGGGAGTGAAGATAGGGGGGAGGCGAGATGAACATCGAACAGGCAGATCAGGCTCGGCAGGATCCCACATACCGGAAGGCGCTGGTGGAATTGTTGTATCAGTTGGCTGACGATGAGCTTTGTCTGGGACACCGGGATTCCGAGTGGCTGGGAGTGGCTCCGGACTTGGAAGGGGATGTCGCCTTTAGCTCTATTGCTCAGGATGAGGTGGGTCATGCCATATTCCATCTGGAACGGCTCCATGAGCTGGGGGAGGCGGATCCCGATACCTTGGCCTTTTCCCGTGGGCTGAATGAGCGGCGGAATGCGGTGTTGATGGAACGGCCCAATGGAGATTGGGCGAAGACGATTCTGCGTCATTTTCTCTATGATATGTTTGACGATGTCCGGACCGAGGCGCTCCTCGCTTCCAGTTACCGTCCCTTGGCGCAAGGGATGGCCAAGATCCAGCGGGAAGAGTACTATCATCTGCTGCACCTAAAGCTGTGGTTCATCCGCCTCGCCCGTGGGGGCGGGGAGGCCCGCCACCGGATGGAACAGGCGCTGGCCGAGGTGTGGCCGGAAGTGGGCGATCTGTTCTCCTTGGGGGAAGGGGAGGAGGAATTGCTCCGTCACGGCCTGATCCAATGCGGGTCGGGTGAGCTGATGCATCGCTGGGTGGAGCGGGTGAAGCCGGTCTTTCAGGAGGCGGAGCTCCTCTGGCCGGGACTTCCGCCACAACCGGAGTTGCAGGGCCGCTCGGGTGAACATACCCAAGATTTGGCGGAGATGATCAGAACCCTGTCTGAAGTATACACTTCAGACCCGGCGGCTTGCTGGTAGGGGGGATGGAGATGAAGGAAACCATGGTTTCAGAGTTGATGGAAGCTTTGCAGGAGGTGAAGGATCCGGAGATACCCGACCTCAGCATTGTGGAGTTGGGAATGGTCAACCAGGTGACCGCGGAGGCCGGGGAGGTATGGGTGGAACTTACTCCTACCTTTGTTGGTTGCCCCGCCTTGGATTGGATTGCCGACCACGTGAAGGAAAAGTTATCCCCAGTGAAGGGAGTGGCCCAGGTGAAGGTCTCCTTTGTGATGGACCCACCCTGGACCAGCGAACGCATCACACCGGAAGGTCGGGAAAAACTGAAGGGTTTCGGGATCGCTCCGCCCCGAGCCAGAGGGGAAGATCCCATGGACCTTGCGCCGGAGTGCCCCTTCTGCGGTGCCGAGGGGGGCGAAGTGCTCAATTTGTTCGGTCCCACGGCCTGCCGGTCCATCTTTTACTGCCGCAATTGTCACCAGCCCTTTGAAGGGATGAAACCTATTTGACCGGGAGGAGGAACCTTCTTGTTTCAGCCTGAACTTGAAACCATGCCCCGGCGTGAACTGGAGAAACTCCAATTGGATCGCCTCCGGTGGACTGTGGACCGGGTATATCACCTGGTTCCCTTTTACCGGCGAAAGCTGGAGGAGACCGGGGTGCAGCCGGATAACATCCAGAGTTTAAAAGAACTTCACCACCTCCCTTTCACATATAAGAAGGATCTCAGGGATCATTATCCCTTTGGGTTGTTTGCTGTGGAGCAGGAGGAGCTGTCCCGTATTCATGCTTCCTCCGGAACTCGGGGTAAACCGACGGTGGTGGGCTATACCTCTAACGATCTCCGACATTGGGCGGAAGTTTGTGCCCGTGCCATCGTGATTGCCGGAGGGCGGGCCGGGGATGTGTTTCACAATGCTTATGGCTATGGTCTATTTACTGGGGGATTGGGATTGCACTATGGAGCGGAACGACTCGGGGCGACGGTGGTTCCTGTCTCCGGCGGCAATCGTTCCCGACAGGCGGCACTGATCCGTGATTTTCGCCCTCGGGGAATCGCAGGCACCCCCTCCTTCCTACTCAGTCTGGGAGAAAAAATAAAGGAAGAGGGCGACCACCCTCAGAATACCGCTTTGGAATATGGGATCTGCGGCGCGGAACCTTGGACGGAGGAAATGCGGGACACTTTGGAGGCACAGTGGGGAATCGATGCTTTGGATATCTATGGTTTGTCAGAGGTGATCGGCCCTGGAGTGGCCATGGAGTGCCGGGAAGCCAAGGAGGGGCTCCATATCGCTGAAGATCATTTTCTGGCAGAGGTGGTGGACCCTGAGACAGGGGAGCCTCTCCCAGAGGGAGAGTTCGGGGAGCTGGTGTTCACCTCGCTCACCAAGGAGGCCTTCCCCGTGCTTCGCTACCGGACGGGAGATATCGCTTCTCTGCATCGGGAACCTTGTCGTTGTGGACGCACTCATACCCGGATGTCCCGTATTAAGGGGCGGCTGGATGATATGTTGATTATCCGCGGGGTCAATCTATTCCCCTCGGAGATGGAGGCAGTGGTGTTGGGAGTGGAGGAAGTGGCTCCCCACTACCAACTGTTGGTCAGTCGGGAAGGGGGAATGGATCGGATCACTCTGGAAGTGGAGGGATCCGATCGCTTGCTCCAGTCGATGGAAGGGGGGTTCGATCCAGAGCACGAAAAATGCAAACAAATATGTAAGCGGTTGCAGGAGGTGTTGAAGGAGACCTTGGGTGTAACCACCGGTGTGACATTGAAAGCCCCGCAGTCGATCCCACGTAGCGAAGGCAAGGCTTTGCGGGTGATCGATCAGCGCAGTTGAATCGGGGATGAAGCGGGGGAAAGTCCATTCGTATATATGATGAGAAGGGGTGAGATCCATGGTGAAATTGATCGCATTGTATCGCTATCCCGAGGATCCAGAGTCTTTCGACAAACATTACGAACAGGTGCATACGCCCCTGGTGGAAAAGATGCCGGGTCTGAAAAAACTGGAGGTGACCCGAATTCAGGGAGCTCCCATGGGCGGGGAAGCTCCATATTATCTGGAAGCGGCCATGTATTTTGCGGACCGTGACGCATTGGATGCCGCTATGAACTCTCCTGCGGGGAAAGCTACCGCCAAAGATCTGATGGGCTTTGCCGGTTCTCGGGTCACCATGATGATCGGTGAAGTGGACCGGGAGGGATAAAGATGGAGGAAAAGCCCGTAACCGCTGTGCTGGGGGTGGGGACCATGGGGGCAGGAATCGCCCTGGTTCTGGCCTCCGCCGGATATACCGTTCACCTCTGGGATGTCGGGGAACAGACTCTGGCCCAGGGAGTGGATGGGATTTTAAAACGGTTAAACCGACAGGTGGAAAAGGGGCGGCTCTCCCAGGAAGAGGCGGATGAAACCTGGGCCCGGTGCCGACCCACGCCCCGTCTGGAAGAGTTAGCCGCCGCCGACTGGGTGATCGAGGCGGTGGTGGAGCGGTTGCAGGTGAAGCGGGAGCTGTTTACCCGGCTGGAAGAGGGGATCGGGGAGGAGGCCGTGCTGGCTACCAACACCTCTTCACTTTCCGTCACCGCCATTGCCTCGGCTCTGCGGCGACCGGAGCGGATGCTGGGTCTTCACTTCTTTAATCCAGCTCCGGCGATGCCCTTGGTGGAAGTGGTGAAGGGGATACGGACTGCCCCGGAAGTGGTGGAAGAGGCCGTAGGCTTTGTCCATTCCCTGGGCAAGCACCCGGTCCGGGTAAAAGATACTCCCGGGTTTCTAGTCAATCGGGTGGCCCGCCCTTTCCACTTGGAAGCTTACCGGATGGTGGGGGACGGGGTGGCAGAGAAAGAACAACTGGACCGGATTCTTCGCTCAGCAGGGTTTAAGATGGGGCCTTTTGAGTTGCAAGATCTGATCGGAATCGATATCAATTATGCCGCCTCGGTCTCCGTTTACGAAGGTTTCTTCCAAGATCCTCGTTACCGTCCTCATCCGGAGCAGCGGATGCTGATGGAGAGTGGCTCCCTCGGGCGTAAGGTGGGAAGGGGGCACTATACTTATGATGGATAAGGTGTTGCTGGTAGGCGATGGCCCCCTGGCCCAGGAGGCAGCCGCCTGTTTTCGGCAGTGGGGTGCCCAAGTGGTCCCGCAGGAGGCAGGGGAGAAGCCCGGTGAAGGGGTGACCGCCGTTATCGATGTGCTCGCTGGCCCCGTCGAGAGAAAGAGGGAGCGGTTGCTTCAGGCAGAGGAGGCTGTCCCCCTTGACACCCCCATTTTCACCTCTACTCTTCATGTCAGTTGCACCCGGGTCGCCTCCTGGATGAACCGACCGGAGCAGGTGGCGGGTTTCTCCCCCCTGCTGTTGGCGACG
>CAUGKZ010000108.1 GCA_959600065.1 uncultured Kroppenstedtia sp.
CGTCATCATCCAATGTTGCAATGGAGATATTTTTATCGGGATCGTGGGAGTTGATATGGTACAGTTCGCGCCTTCCATCATCATGAATAATGATGACCATTTCCTCGCCATTTCGGGTGGTCACCTTAAACTTATGCCCAATTCCAGGTAGGTCTGTTTCCCCGATTTTCAATGTGGAACCCCTCCGTTGGTTAGGTTCATTTCCGTATGTCCAATGGACATTGTGATATCTTAAAATTGTAGTATACTCCAGGCATGAAGACTCTATTTGAAATTTGCACTTAGGATATGTAGGAAAACAAGGTTTTTATGGAATAAAAAAGAAAGAGCTTAAGTGGAGGTGAACTTCGTAGTCATGAGGAATAAATATCTCATCCGGATCCAGATGAGATTCAAAACAAAAACGATGGGACACGTAATCAGTAAGACCAAAAATAACGGGATAAATGCACATATAAACATATAAAATATCGATTTCACGGGAACGGTCCAGTTTCGATGAAGACAGTGTTGAGGATTTCTTTGGGAGAGAATGAACGTCTCCGATAAAAATGGGTACGATAGCAACGATCAGTAGAATCCAAACGAGGAAAAAAGTGAGCAGGTACCAACGTTAATTCCTGCGCAGGGTTGACCATTCACCACCGAGTTTCAGATTAACTACCAAAAATAAGGGTATCATTTAGTATGGTATAAATCAAGATCGCTTTACTGCGAATTCCCGTGGATCCACATCTGTTTTGCCTAGTATGCTCTATTACATGGGCTTTAAGGCGAAATATATCCAGGGGTTTAATTTATTGGGTGCCCTTTGGTGCGAGGATGTTAAAATAAAGTTTTAAGCCTCCAAAAATAAAAGATGAGATCGTACATCGTCAGGATCGAATGAAAAAAGGAAGCCTTAATGATTAAACCAGAATAAGCGGTGATCCGAAGTGGATGTATTCTTGATGTTGCTGGTTATTACCCTTTTGGGTATCGTCTCCAAAAACGCCACGGTCTGGATCGCAGGAGCAGGATTATTGGCCCTGCGCCTGTGGCCGGGAAATCAGCTGTTGACATGGACAGAGCAGTACGGTTTGAAAATCGGAGTCATCATTTTAACCATGGGCGTGCTCGCTCCTGTCGCTTTGGGTAAAATCCCTTGGTCTCAGCTGGTGGATACGTTGAAGAGTTTTTCTGGTTGGGCAGCTGTGGTTGTGGGGATCCTTGTGGCTTATCTGGGAGGCAGAGGGGCCCACATGCTGACAAATCAGCCGACGATCGTCACCGGATTGATGATTGGAACCATTATCGGGGTTGCTTTTTTTCGTGGTGTTCCCGTGGGGCCGCTGATTGCCGCCGGGATCATATCTTTGTTTTCTCAATTTCTGCGGGGATGAATGCCCAGGTGACTCCAGAAAAAAACCGCATTTCAAAGCCTTCAAATCGGCTTGAAATGCGGTTTTTTTCAGTTTGTGCAGGTATGAAAGATCCCTCCTCTGCTGATACTATGCCCGGATTTAACTGAAATGGGGCAAGGAGGGTGAGAATTGACAGAGCGAGAACATCACAAAAAGAAACGGAGATCCAAACAACGACTGGATGAAAAGGATATTACTGTCGTCGATCCCCAGGTGGCGAAAAAAGCGGTTGTGGCCACAGCTCTGGGGAATGCGATGGAATGGTTTGACTTTGGTATTTATTCCTACTTAGCTGTGACCATGGGCAAGGTGTTTTTCCCTGAAATGAGTAGCGGTGTGCAATTGATCTATGCCTTTGCCACCTTTGCAGTCGCCTTTCTTGCCCGGCCATTGGGCGGTTTCCTTTTCGGAATGTTGGGGGACCGCTGGGGACGCAAACGAGTGTTGGCTATCACGTTGATCTTGATGGCGGTCTCTACCTTGAGTATCGGCTTGATTCCCAGTTATGCCTCGATCGGTTCCACCGCGACTTTCCTATTGTTACTCGCTCGCTTGGTTCAAGGGTTTTCAACCGGTGGAGAGTATGCTGGGGCGATGACCTTTATTGCAGAATCGACCCCGGATAAGAAGCGGGGAGTGATGGCCAGCGGATTGGAAGTGGGGACCCTGATCGGATATGTTGCCGGATCAGGCCTGGTCACATTGCTCACCTTTGTGCTTGGAACAGAAACGATGTTGGACTGGGGATGGCGTATTCCCTTCTGGATTGCCGCACCCTTGGGATTGATCGGCTTTTACTTGCGGAATCGTCTGGAAGAGACGCCTGCTTTCGAAGCGATGGAAGAGACACGGGAAGAAAATAATCATATCTCGATTAAGGAGATCCTTACCTCCTATTGGAAGACATTGCTGATCGGCATGATTGTGGTGTTTTTTTATAACGTGGTCAATTACATGGTTTTATCTTACATGCCTTCTCATTTGTCGGCTGTGCTGGGGTATGGAGAGACCAAAGGGCTGCTGTTGATTGTGATCGTCATGGTGATCATGATTCCGATTGTGATCCTGATGGGGTATTTTGGCGACCGTTTGGGTGCCAAACGGATTGTGCAGGGGGGATTGATCGGAGTGATCCTTCTATCCCTTCCCGCCTTTTGGTTGATCGGAAGCGGTAGTACAGGATACGTTTTTTTAGGTTTGATGATGTTGGCGATCTTTTCTTCCACTTTCCAAGGGTCGATGCCCTCCCTGCTCCCTTCCCTCTTCTACACGGAAGTGAGATATGGAGCGCTGGCGATCACCTATAATATCTCCGCCTCCATCTTTGGCGGCACCACCCCTTTACTGGTATCTTGGTTGATCAATTGGACGAAAAGCCATCTGGTACCGGCTTACTACCTGATCTTCGCCGGAGTGGTCGGGATAGTGGTCGTCACTTATTTTGTCAAAGACACTTCCGGTAAGTCCCTGCGCGGATCCCCGCCAGCGGTGGCAGGAGAACATGAAATTCAAGAGGTGCTGGAAGAGCCGGAAGAAGCCTTGTGGTGGCGGGAGGAAAAAGAGGACCAGCCATGAGGGGAACCGATTCCATGGGTGATCTAGAGGGGATGATGTTTGGAGGCCTTAAAGCAAGCTCTAAAGGGGGGCCCGTAAGAAAAACGGAACCTCTTCAGAACCAGCTCCGATATCGTCCAGCTTTACCCCTGCCCAATGGTCAGATTCTTAAACGGATCGTTTTCGCTTCCTTGCTGAATGGCAGGGTTACGTGGTAAATATGGTCTTTCTCTATAAGATATGGTTAGGGTTAAGGTCGGAAATAAGGTCGAGATGGTGGGACGGTGAAGAGCCTTTGCGTTCTTTGCAAGAGATAGCCGTCCCACCATTCCCGTCCCCTCAAGCGATATTTTACGATGGGGGCAATGGGAAGAGCGAAAGGATCGTTTCGTTCCCATCATCCATTATGTCGTTAATCAACAGCCCTGGCCTGGGGTAATAAGTGTGTACCTCATTATCCTGATCCTCCGACAAAGGGAGACCAATCCAGGGGAAGAAGATGTGATGGTTTGTTCTGGTAGGTGATTTCCAACCGGGGAACGAAGCGCCGATAAAAGACGATTCCAGATAAGGCGTGGATTTTCGGCTTTTGTGGGCCCAGAAATTGAACGGCCCCGTGATCATGGGTGGGAAGGTAAAGATAAATTCCCAATGTTTTTTTCTTTTGTTGGATGAATCGTTGGATCAGTGAGGTGAGGTTCAGGGTGATCGGGACCTGATACACTTTTTTTCGGTTAAGGATGTTCATGTCCACGGAAATGGTCTGTGCTTCCTTTTCCAAGGTAGGGTGGCTCAGCTCTTCAGTACAACTGAAAAACCGGCAGGTGATTTTTGTGTTTTTAATGGGATCAATCGCAAGAAACAGCTTCAACTGGGCTTGATGAAGATCGAGTCCTTCCTTCGCACAGGAAGCGAGTGAAAACAATAAACCGCTTCGGATTTCCTGGTTGGGGGATCCTTTTTTCCTTTTTACGGTGAGATACGAACTTTTGCTTAATTTTCCTTGCGGCAGGATGCTTGAAAAAGTCGAGTGGGTACGAATTTCTTGACGTAATAAAGGGCTGGGAAACCGATAAGATTTCCTTTTTTTTCGCTTGATTTGTAGCATTTTTGATGCAATGTCCAGCATCTCCTGGACGCGGTGGGCGTACCGGTGGTTCTGATGCACCGACTTCTGGCCATTGGCAGCTATTGTTTGCCGGGTTTCTTTATTTTGTAGTAGGAAATGAGCTAACTTCCGTGTCTCCTCTGCACTACGACTGGTCAGTAAATGTTGACGGGGCCGAAAGTGGCGGAGTACGGCAGGGGTGTGGTTGGTGATCAATAACCCGCCGGTGCCGAGGCATTCCCAGGTCCTGCGAGTTAATAGATCCCTGTGATTTTGAATCCCCAAGACCAATTTGGCAGAGGAATAAACGTAGGGAACACGGTTGTATGGAAGAGGCCCCCGGATGGTGCTATCGGGAACAGAAAAAGGAAGGAGCTTCTTCCCCTGTTCCCATCCCTTCCCCCATATGGATACCGAAAAATTTGCTCTCAGCAACGGTTCCAACAGAATTCGGAGGCTGCGGATTCGCCAACTCTCCATCGTTGCATTGGAGAAATTGGCCACTAGGGCAATATCAGATCGATATTGGGGGAGTGAAGGGAGAGAACGGTGAATTCGGGGATTGCAGGCAAAGGGAAGATAGTAGGAGGGACCCCCCCTTTCTTGATACATTTTCGGAGCGTGAACAGCGTGGGTGAAGACGATGTCAGGCTGCCCGATTTCCAGAATATACATTCCCCAATAATCGGTATGAAGGGGATCTTCCGTCGACCAAAACACATGAAGGCTTTGGGTTTCTTCGCAATACTGGCGAAGGACCTGAAAATAAGGTTCCCGATGAAAGGGTGTCCACCCATTGGTCAGGATCACGTCAGGTTGATATCGGTTCAATTCTTTGACCAACTCTTGTGAAGTTAAGTCTGGTTTGGGGATCCGAAGTGGGACTCCGTTCTCTTGAAACCCAGAAGGAACCGTATCAACATAATTGGGGATATTTTCAAGATAGTACCATTTCATTTTGCTTCCGCCCTTTATAAAAATCGATCTTTATATTCTTTAAATACGGATCGCCAGGGCAGAAGGTCTTGGATCATCCCATCCATTCCCACTTGGAGAGAAACCGCCTCCTGTGGGAGAAAATGCTGTCGAAACCCTTTGTTTTCCATCTGCATCTGGTGGGTTTCATTTTCCTTTCTGGGATTGGGAATATGGCTGACTTGGGCTTGCAGACCTTGCTTCTGCCCGGCTTGTTGGATCTGTTCTGCCAGTTGTTTAGGACTGATCAGCCCGGTCGGAAAAGGGGAGCAGAAAAAGCCGATGATCGCCTTGGAAGATGCGGTAGACTCCCTGGTTCAGGCCGCCGAACTGCGGGTTTCATTCCAGAAGACGGGGATCAATTTTTGGGGTTGGCGGCTGGATTGATTGAACAGATTCAACTCTTTGTATGGAGGAGTGAACATGATACCTCTTTTTTTTCTTCTTCTTTGCAAGGAAATATTGTACCAACCTTTATCCGGGATGGTAAATTCATAGATTCCATTCCTCAAGAGGATTTCAAGAATCGGGTGTTTAGCTTTTCTCATTCCCTTGATGACTTTGACAATGGCGAAGATCAGAATGAGAGCACAGATGAAAGAGACGATCAGCAACCCATTTGGCATCAGATCCGATCCCTCCTTTCTATTTTCGGAATTCTTCTTCTGGCAACTTCATTACTGATTCTATAAAGAGAAATGGTTTGGTTTCAAGCCATCACGAAAGAGGAGGGAAGAGAGCAAAGAAAGCCGGGAGGGCAGAAGCTCCCGGCTTTTCCTTATTTCAGTCCGAACTGTGCTTTTTGCACTAGTTTATCACTTTGAAACATCCCATTCATGTTGGAGCCATCAGGGTTCATCCAGGTGTGTACAGGGTGGTTTTTTCTTCCGCTGATCTCGTTTTGATGTTTTCTTCACCTTCAAAACCGATGATGTTGACGACTTCCTTTTTAAGCTACTTTAGAAGCGGTCCCGACAAATACTCTCATAAGAGTAGAAAAACAAATCCCCTTAAATCTTTTTGTTAATGACAGGACTGTTGATGAACCATAAAGTGGGTGGAGGAAACAAAATTAACCCTTTCGCTCTTCCCATTGCCCCCATCGTAAAATATGGCTTAAGGGGACGGGGATGGTGGGACGGCTACGATCTCTTGCCAAGAACGCATAGCGAGACCCGGGAGCGGA
>CAUGKZ010000109.1 GCA_959600065.1 uncultured Kroppenstedtia sp.
GGACATTTTTTGTTTATGGAGTTTTGGGATTCATTCTTCAGTCGCTGGGACTTCCCTTCCGTGAGGATTACCGACCGGATCAACTCTCCCTTCTGTTCGTGCTTCAAAATTTGGGGATGTTTTTCTTTGTCCAATGGGTTTTTCGTCATATCCAAAAGACGGTTTTCAGTGAAGAAGAGAAGGGCGTCCGGCAGAATTTGAAATTTGGTTTTATCTTTGCGGCGGGATTCGGGTTGCTTGGGTTGTTTGGGTTTTGGCTGGATCGCTGGTTGTCCCTCCCTACCCTCTCCCTGTCTCCGGTGATGAGTATGATCCTGTGGATGGTGTTTTACTCGGTTCACAGGGTGTGGATCAGGAAACTAGATTTTTAAGCAACTCAGGAATAAAGTGGATGATAGGAAGGAAACGACCCTTTCGCTCTTCCTATTGCCCTCATCGTAAAATATGGCTTGAGGGACGGGGCTGGTGGGACGGCTACGATCTCTTGCCAAGAACGCATAGCGAGACCCGGGAGCGGAAAGCGACCCTGGCGAGACTTGTGCCCTATGGGTGCAAAGGCTCTTCACCCTCCCACCTAGACCGACCTGATTTACTCCCTGAAATATGGATAATCAACACGCCTGTAAGCAACTGATTCCCTGTTTCAGTTCATTTCCCGGGAAAAGGTATGTGAGAAATCACATCATATGAAGGAGGGGCGAGGGATGATCTGTGTTGGTTTTTCTCATCTTGATTACAATGTGTCCGATTTGAAAAAAGCGATTAGTTTTTACGATCCACTGATGACGTTTCTCGGATTTGCCAAGGAAATAGAGAACCGGGAGTGGGCTTTGTATGGGAATGGGCGGATGAAATTATGTCTCGTTCAGTGTGAACCGACCTTTGCTGTTGCGGGATTTATCGGAAACAGCCGGGGTTGAACCATATCGCCTTTCAGGCTGAATGCCAGGAGGATGTGGATCGAACGGCCGCCTTTCTCGAAAAGCGTGGGATTTCCAGGCTCTATCAAAGTCCGGCGCAATTTCATGAAGAGATGGAATACTATGCGGTCTTTTTTGAAGATCCATTTCGGTTGAAATTGGAAGTGGTGTACAGTCCCTCATACCTATTCCATTCCAGGCCATCCATTGACACGGGTGCCAATCATCAGTCATAATTATATAACAATTCCGTGAACGATGCTCAGGAAGGAGTGGGGAAACGCCATGGCAGAAACGGAAAAAACCGGAGTGGAACAGAGATCCATGATCCGCAAAGGGCGGGAAGGGGAAGGAAAGTATTTCGGGTCCTTTGTCTGGATGCTTCTGTTTACAGGGGTTTCCTTTGCATTGGTGGGAATGAACCTCTTGCCGGGGAATCTGCTCATTCCGGTGATTCTTCTATTGGCTGCCCTGCAGGTCCTGATGCAACTGTTCAGCTTTATGCACCTCGATTTCAAAGGGTACCTATCCGCGACGGTGTTTATGGGGAGCGGTTGTATCGTCGCCGCAACAGCGATTATCGCCATGCTCTTCTGGGTGTAAAGATTTCAAACCCTCTCCTGTGGGGAGAGGGTTTTCCATGTCAAAAGCGGCCAGTCCACTGGAAAAAGAGGACTACGAATCCCATCGCCCAGACATAGATGGCGAAGATCTTGAGGGAGCCGTGCTTTAGCAGGTTGATCATCCAGCGGACAGCCAGATAGCCAAATAGAGCGGACATGAGGGTGGCCATCAATAAGGAGCTGAGCGGAAGCACTTGGGTCTGTCCTGATACTAGATCGACAAACTGCAGGAGCAGGGCTCCGGTGATCGCAGGGATCGATAGAAAAAAGGAAAAATGGGCGGCAGTGGATTTGTCGATGCGGCGAAACAAGGCAGCGGCAATCGTGAGTCCGGAGCGGGAGATGGCCGGCAGAATCGCTGCGCCTTGCCAAACACCGATAAAAGCGGCATCCGCATAAGAAATCTCTTCCAGTTGTTTATAGCCGTGCCGTTTCCAGTTGTCGGAGAGCCACAGGATCAGACCGGTAGCGAGGAACTCCCATCCGATGGTGACCCCGGTTTCCGAGATCTCTTCAAAGAAATCTTTAAAAGCGAGTCCGATGATCGCCGTGGGGAGGGTTCCTGCTAGCAAAAGTCCGCCCATGCGACTGAAGGGATTTTTCAGGAGGAAAAGGATTTCCTCCCGGTATACCACCAAGACAGCGATCAGAGTACCGAGGTGGAGCATCGTGTCTAGGAACAACCCCGCCTCGTCCAACCCAAACAGATGCCTGCCGAGATACAGATGACCGGTGCTGCTAACGGGCAGGAATTCAGTCAGTCCCTGGATGATGCCCAACACCGTGGCTTCCAACCAATCCATGGAGAACCCCCTTCGCCCATTAGGTGGCGGGTAGAAGATTAAGGATCGAGCAGGTGACCGATGGTGTTCACCACTTCTATAAACGAGGTCTCTTCGCCAAAACGGCCTGCTAAATTTCCTTCCCGGTCGATCAGGACGGAGGAAGGGACCGAGGTGAGACCATAGGCGTCATAAGTGGAACGGCCCTCATCCAGCAATACGGGAAAACGGTATCCGCGTTCCTGGATGAAGGGTTTCACCTGCTGGGGATCTGCCTCCCGGCCTGTAACATTGACCGTGAAAAAGGAAAAACGAGAAGAATCCAGCGAGCGGGCGAAGATTTCCTTCTGGGGGAGGTCCGCCTGGCAAGAGGGACACCAAGTTACCCAAAAAGAAAGGAGAATCACCTTTCCTCGCAGATCTTTCAGACAGATCCGATTGTCGTCCAGGTCGGGGAGGCAGAAGTCGGGAGCTTTCACTGAAGGCATGGATCCCACCTCCTTTCCACCTTTTTGATATCTGCAGGAGAGCCAAAGCAAAACGGAGACAGAAAAACCATAGGGCCCGGTCCGTTATAGGGACTGTTTTTTTCAGAGCTGTTGATTAACCAGGAAATGGATGGCGCGAACGAAACGATCTTTTCGCTCCTCCCATTACTCCCCCATCGTAAAATATGGCTTGAGGGGACGGGGATGGGGGGACGGCTCCGATCTCTTGCAAAGAACGCATAGCGAGACCCGGGAGCGGAAAGCGACCCTGGCGAGACTTGTGCCCTATGGGTGCAAAGGCTCTTCACCGTCCCCCCATCCCGACCTGATCTCCTACCTAAAAAATAGGGCTAATCAACACGCCTGTGCCTTTTTAACATGCTTACCCTAACACAAGGTTCACTTCGAAGTCCATGGGCGTGTCCTCTTTATCTATACATAGTCTCTTGAGGACAAAAGATTCCATCTGTATAAGCCCCGGTTCTCCACCATATTCTAGACGTGTTGTGAAAAAGTCGTCATACCTACAGGACACAAGTCGTGCTTAGGGTCTCTTCGCTCCCCATGCTATGCAGGGAGGGTTGGGTTTCACATGGAGTGATTTTGGATCGGTAGAACAACGAAAACGATAGGTGAAATCCCATCCCACAGGTTATCACAACACTTCGATTGGATGAGTAGAGAGATCGCCTTCCGGTTGTCACAAGGTAAGGGACGGGTTCGCCGGCATTTTTGCTACAATGGAGATAAAAATAACGGTTCGTTGCAACGGACCGTCCTTTGGCTGGAGGGAGTTGCATGACACATCTGGAGGATCTGAAAGAGTCGGCCCGGCAACAGATCGGGCATTTGTTGCCCAGTAGTATTTTTGACGAGTTCGACCAGTTGAACTCGCGGATGCTAATCGCTGTCACCTGTATGCAACGGGGATTGAAGGGTCTCGCCTATCCATTGTTTCAATCCATTGCTGAACAGGGTCCCTCTGAGAATGAAAACCTTCACTTCGCCTATGTACGCAGTCTCGTGGAGATGGCAGAAATGGATGCAGAACAAGAGGATTTTGCACAAGCGGAAAAGAAAATGGACACAGCCCTGCAGGAGTTTCCGGAGTCGATGGGGTATATGATGAGCCGGATCCACCTGGAAGTCTACCTCACCTATTATCGTTTCCGTCTGGGTCAAAAAGAAACGGCCTATGCCGGATTGGAAGAGATCATTCGACAGGAAGAGCAGCGGTTTCGGGAGTTGGGGCCGGAGGATGGGCGCAACCTCGCGGGACCAGGTCTGTCTTACGCCATACACCAATTAGCCCTGTTTTACGGGGAGGATGGCAATTGGCAACAGGCAGTAGAAACCTTCCGTCGATTGCGGGAAACCGTGGCTGAGGTGGATGAGATCGCCTGGGGGCAAGGGGAGCGCTTGGCCGAGGCGGGTCGGTATGAGGAGGCTTTCCAGCAGCTAGAGGCCTCCGTCAGTTATCAGGCGGGTTAGATGGGAGTCGATTGAGCCCCGTTGGGGGCGATTGGATCGGCTCAGAGTTATCTCAACCTAAAGGCACGTTGCACAGGGTGACTGGGGAGGAGCGACTGTGACAGTTCGGAAAAGCGAAACGTCATGAGACCTCCTTCCCTCCTCACCCTATTCCAAGGAGGATTCAGTCATGCGCGCAGTCATCGTGAACCAACCCGGTGGGCCGGAACAGTTGGAGTTGGGAGAGGCGCCCCTCCCCCGGCCTGCCGAAGACGAATTATTGGTCCGGGTGCAAGCCACCGCTCTCAACCGGGCCGACCTCATGCAGCGGGAAGGAAACTACCCACCACCGCCAGGTGCCAGTCCGATTCTGGGATTGGAGATGGCGGGAGTGGTGGAAGAAGTGGGAGCAAAGTGTCGGGACTGGAAAGTGGGAGATCGGGTGTTCGGTCTGCTGCCAGGCGGCGGGTATGCGGAGTATGCAGTCATCCCCGCACAGATGGCCCTCCCGGTTCCAGAGCGATTAAACATGGTGGAGGCGGCAGCGATTGCTGAAGTGTTTCTGACCGCTTATCAAGCTTTGTTCTGGTTGGGTGACTTGCAAAAAAAGGATCGAGTATTGATTCACGCCGGAGCCAGTGGAGTGGGAACGGCGGCGATCCAGTTGGCCAAGTCCCATGGAGCTACGGTTTTCACCACTGCTGGCTCTGAGGAGAAGCTGGAGGCTTGCCTTTCTCTCGGGGCGGATCTGGCACTTAACTACAAAGAGGGTCCCTTCGCTCCCGCAGTTCAAGAAGTGACGGGAAGGGAAGGGGTACAGCTGATCCTGGATTTTGTGGGGGCGTCCTACTGGGAACAAAACGTCGACTGTCTGGGGATGGATGGCAAGCTGATTCTGATCAGTACCTTGGGGGGGACTCGCCCGGAAAAATTCAGTCTTGGCCCTATCTTGGCCAAACGTCTGCAAGTGATGGGAACCACTCTTCGCTCCCGCAGTCTGGACTACAAGAAGCGGCTTACTCGAAATTTTTCGGAGATGGCACTTCCCCTCTTCGAAGAGGGGAGACTCCAACCGATCCTAGATCGCGTATTCCCCTGGGATGAGGTCCGGGAAGCCCACCGCTATATGGAAGAGAATCGAAATATCGGGAAGATCGTGTTGCAAGTGGAGTAATCCATCAGTCTTTCTCCGCCCCGCCGCCACAAGGTCGTAAGTTGCCCTGATTCAATCGTACAATCTCTCCTCTGAGAAGTGGAATAGGATACGGAGAACTCACTTCAGAAAGGGGGAGAGGGTCCATGGGCTATGGTGGATATGGCGGCGGTGGCGGTTATGGCTACGGATTTAGCCTGGGTCGCCTGTTGATTTTCCTGTTAGTGATTGCAACGATTTTTGCTCTGGTTGGCAGTTTTGGATACTAAGCAGAGCAAAAGCCCCGTCACCGGGGCTTTTTTTTGTTTTCTTTCGTCGTTGCAAAGGAAGGGGTGGTACCCTCTGGATCCGGTCGGATTCTGGAGCTTTTTACCTCCAATTCTACAGACCAGAGATCTCCTTTCCCCCATTCCGGGGCGGAAGCGGCTGAAAGCGGGGGAGACCGCCTCAGCCAGTTTGGTGCTGTCTGGGAACCGTGATACGATGAAATCGCAAATACGAAGGGAGAGGTTTTTATTTTAAGGAACCAAGTTTCCGCAACTCTTGAGCGTGCGATGTTTGCATCTCACAACATGAGTTATCCAGAATATTTCCGCAGTCTGGATAAAAGGATGGAAGTAGAAAAAAAGCGGGAACAGGAATATCAAAAAGCGAAGCAATGGTTGATGGAGGTGGAGGTTTAGACGTCCGGACCATATAAATAGATACAGGCGTGTGGATTAGCTATATTTTAGGTAGGAAATCAGGTCGGGATGGTGGGACGGTGTA
>CAUGKZ010000110.1 GCA_959600065.1 uncultured Kroppenstedtia sp.
ATATGTTCCTGGACAATACAGCCTGCAACCTGGCCTCCCTGAATTTGCTGAAATTCTACGATGTAGAGAATACCCAATTTGACATACCGGCGCTGAAGCATGCTTCCCGTCTCTGGACGGTGGTGCTGGAGATCTCTGTATTGATGGCTCAGTATCCCTCCCAGGAGATCGCGCGGCTGTCTTATGAGTATCGCACACTGGGATTGGGTTATGCCAATATCGGTACCGTTTTGATGGTATCGGGAATCCCTTATGACTCCGATGAAGCTTTGGCGATCACAGGAGCGGTGACAGCGATCATGACTGGAACCGCCTATGCCACTTCGGCGGAGATGGCCCGGGAACTGGGGCCTTTCAAGGCGTTCCCTCTCAACCGGGAGCATATGCTCCGTGTGATTCGCAATCACCGCCGGGCAGCCTATAATGTGGCTGGTGAAGAGTACGAAGGTCTGACAGTGCCACCCATGGGAATTCACCCCACCCACTGTCCGCCGGATCTGCTGGAGGCGGCACGATGGAGCTGGGATGAAGCACTGGAATTGGGGCAGAAGCATGGCTATCGCAACGCTCAGTCGACACTGCTGGCCCCGACGGGCACCATCGGCTTGCTGATGGACTGCGACACGACAGGAGTGGAACCCGATTTCGCCCTGGTCAAGTTTAAAAAGCTGGCTGGCGGTGGATATTTCAAGATCGCCAACCAGTCGATCCAACCGGCTCTGAAGAACCTGGGTTACTCTGAAGACGAAATCCGGGAGATTTTGACCTATGTCACCGGAACCCTCAGCCTGACCGACGCTCCCCATATCAATCGGGAGACATTGAAGGAAAAAGGATTGACTGATACGGAGTTAGACCGGGTGGAAGAAGTGTTGCCCACGGTCTTTGAATTCTCCTTTGCCTTCAACCCGTGGACGTTGGGTGAGGAGTGTATCCAACGACTCGGTTTTGAGCCGGAAGAAGTGCAATCTCCAGATTTCAACTTCCTGCAGGCGATCGGATTTACACGGGCCCAGATCGAAGAGGCGAATGATACAGTTTGCGGGATGATGACTACCGAAGGAGCTCCCCATCTGAAAGAGGAGCATTATCCGGTCTTCGATACCGCCAATCCCTGTGGAAAGCACGGAAAACGGTTCATCCATTACATGGGGCATCTGCGGATGATGGCTGCGGCTCAACCGTTCCTCTCTGGAGCGATCTCCAAGACGATCAACATGCCTGGGGACTCCACTGTGGAAGATATCCAGCATGCCTATCATGAAGGGTGGAGCCTGGGTCTGAAAGCAGTGGCTCTGTATCGGGACGGATCCAAAAGCTCTCAGCCCTTGAATTCTCGCGGAGATGACCAAGGGGACGGAGAGGAAGCGGAGGCGGATCCCAAGGATCAGCTGGAGATGGCGGGATCTCTGACAGCTGCGACTTCCGGTTTGAAGGAAGTGTATGCCAATGGACATGTTCCCAGTGTGCGGCGCCGTTTACCGAAAAAACGAGGCGGAATCACCCAGGAAGCCCGGGTAGCCGGTCAAAAAATCTTTGTCCGCACCGGTGAATATGAAGATGGCTCCCTGGGAGAGATCTTTATCGACATGCACAAAGCCGGAAGCACGATGCGTGGGATGCTGGATGCCTTCGCTGTGGCAGTCTCCTTAGGATTGCAATATGGGGTTCCTTTGGAAAAGTACATTAACTCCATGACCTTCACTCGCTTTGAACCGGCGGGAACCGTCAATCATCCTAACATCAAAATGTCCACTTCCGTCATCGATTATGTGTTCCGCCTGCTCGGGATGGAGTATCTGGGACGGACTGACTTTGTTCAGCTTCCCCCGAAACAGGAAGAACTTCGCATCTATGCAAACCGGCGGAAGCGGGAGCAGGTGGAGACAGAAGAAAAGAAAGAGAGAGCCGCTACTCCGCGGCATGCCAACACGGAGTTGGAACAAACTTTCCAAGAAGTTACCGGAAGTCGGGAGACACCTCAGGACAACCTGGAGGCGATCCGTGCCTCTAGCGGTGCCCCGATCTGTGTCGAATGCGGTGGGATGACCAAACGCAATGGCTCCTGCTATGTCTGTTTGGATTGTGGATCCACTACTGGCTGTTCCTGATGGGTATAAAGAAGTCCCGCATCTTGTTGGATGCGGGGCCTTTTTTATTCAGGAATGGATCACTCTCCACAACGTACGAGCGATCACCTCATGTCCCTTTCTGTTGGGATGGACGGGTCGATGACCGATCAGGGGGATATCGGAGATGGTTCCATTCCGATAACCGTGAATCAGTTTTGCTTCCCTGCCCAGAAAGGCCGAATGGATATCCACTAGAGGGACTCCCCACCCCTGGCATACCCCGCCGAGCACCTGATTAAATGCTCCTACCCACTGGCGGGCAAATCCGGAGTTTGGAAAAGGATTATACAGATTACAGACGAGAAACGGGCCCAATGAATCCAGGCAAAGATTTGATCCATATGGTGGGAGTATTGAGTCAGCGCTTGTTCATACAAGTAAGGGGTTGTGGACATCATGCCCTTGATATACGTAAAGATCAGATCATTGCCACCGATCCACAAGGTTAACAGATCCGCCTGGCCCACCGCCTGCAACAGACGGGGCGAACGAGCGAGTCGAAGGAGGAGCCGGCGGCTGGTCCATCCCTTGCGGCTTACGTTCAGGAGGCGGAAGGAGGCATGTTCCTTGTGGAGGCCGTAGGACAGTAGATTGACATAGCCACGTGTGCGGGGAGCCGAATAACCTTCTGTAATGGAATCTCCCAGAGCTGTATATAGGAACTTTCCGGAAGGCGTCGTCAACAGTGTCCCCCTTCGTCAGTTGATCATAGTTATGTCTATTCACGACGAGAGAGGGAAGGAAGGGCGTATTCCTTTGGGAGTGTCATATTTCTCATGATATAATGGGGTTCGTTCTGCGAGGGGTCAGTGGATGACAGAAAAGGATGTGACCGATCATGGGCATTTATGCGATCAGCGATCTTCACCTTTCTTTTAACAAAGTGGTGGGTTTGTACGATGTCAATTTTGAACAGGATATCGATAAACCGATGGATAAATTTGGCTGGACGCGTCATTATGAACAGATCAGGGATCACTGGTTGGAAGTGGTGAGCCCTGAAGATACGGTGTTGATCCCGGGGGATATCAGTTGGGCACTCAAATTGGACCAGGCACGCTATGATTTTGAGTGGATTCATGCGTTGCCGGGTAACAAAGTTCTATCACCCGGAAATCATTGTTATTATGCCCAGAGTAAAAAAAAGGTGAGAGAGACTCTCCCATCTGGAATGAAGTGGGTGGACGCCGATTATACCCTGGTGGAAGAGTATGCGGTGGTGGGCACCCGGGGTTGGAATTTGCCGGGGGATTCCACCTGGGATGAGGCGTCGGATCGGAAGATTTATGACCGACAAGTGGGCCGCCTGCGACTGGCGTTGGAGTCGGCTTGCAGAGAGCATCCGGATAAAGAGAGAATCGCTATGTTACATTTTCCCCCAGTGACTGCCCGAGTGAATACATCCGATTTTATGGAGTTGCTCCAGGAATATGAGGTGAAAGTCTGTATTTATGGTCACCTTCACGGGCGTGCCCACCGAGATGCGGTGGAAGGGAGAGTCGAGGGTGTGCAATTGAAGCTGGTCTCTTGTGATTATCTGAATTACAAACCGATCCCTCTACCTTTATGAATATAGCAACACTCCCCCTCTGACTGACAGAGGGGGAGTGTTTTAATCCAGCAGATCTGTTTGAAGATGTTTCCTCACAGCCTTTTCCAGACGGCCGCTCTGGATTAATTCGGCAGCTTTTTCCACATCTGTGTGCCCGACCCGGTCGTCGGTCAAAGGGGGAATCTGCTCCCGGATCAGCTGATAGGCCGCTTCCGTCCCCGTACCGAGCCGGCCTTCTCCATATTCTAACGCCTGGGCGGCACACAAGTATTCCACCGCTAATGTACGGGTTACATTTTGGATGACGGTGCGCAGTTTACGAGCGGCGATAGAACCCATGCTGACATGATCTTCCTGATTGGCGGAGGACGGGATGGAATCAACGGATGCAGGATGACAAAGGGTTTTGTTTTCCGAGACTAGGGAAGCGGCCAGGTACTGAAGGATCATATATCCTGAATGGAGCCCGCCGTTACGGGTCAGAAATGCAGGTAATCCGCTCAATTGCGGGTTGACCAGCCGTTCTGTTCTTCGCTCGGAGATACTGGCCAATTCCGCTACGGCGATCGCCAAAAAATCCGCCGCTAGCGCGAGAGGTTGTCCGTGAAAATTGCCTCCGGAAATCACTTGCTCTTCCTCAGGGAACAACAGAGGGTTGTCCGTTGCGGCATTCAGTTCTCGCAGCACTACTTGTTGTACATAGTGATAGGCATCCAAAGAGGCTCCATGTACCTGAGGGATGCAGCGGAGACTGTATGCATCCTGAACCCGTTTTTCACCGGGGAGGGTGGTCCGTTGGCTTCCGGACAGGAGTTGCCTCATTCGGTGGGCGGTTGCGGTCTGTCCCTGTTGTCCCCTGGCGTGTTGAAGAAGCGGATGAAAGGCATGGGGAATACCGTTAAGGGCTTCCAGAGTCATAGCCGAGATCACGTCTGCTGCCAGCAACAGTCGATGGGTATCCAGAATCGACAATGCGGTCAGGCTGGCCATCATCTGGGTGCCATTGATCAATGCCAGCCCTTCCTTCGCTTCCAACTGAACCGGTGAGATCCCGGCTTGCTCCAGTGCGGTGGCCGCATCCATCCGTTGGCCGTGTCGCAGGACCTCTCCTTCCCCCAGGAGAGGCAGGGACATATGGGCAAGGGGGGCTAGGTCCCCACTGGCTCCCAGAGACCCTTGGGAAGGGATGATGGGATGGATGTGGTGGTTCAGCAACTGGATTAGGGTTTCCACTGTGACCGGTCGGATCCCCGAATACCCTTTGGCCAAAGCATTGGCCCGCAAAAGCATCATTCCCCGAACGGTCTCTTTATCCAAGGGATCCCCGGCTCCACAAGCGTGACTGCGAATCAAGTTAATCTGTAGTTCTGCCGATTGGGAGCGATCGATCAGAGTATCGCTGAATTTCCCAAATCCGGTAGTGATGCCGTAGACGGTTCGGCCGTCCTGAACCAGGGATTCCACTGTAGACCGGGAGCGGATCATCTTTGCGACAGCATTTTCGGACAGGGAGACGGGAGCACCGAACCGGACTACTTGTTCAAATGATTGTAGAGTGAGATCTTCTCCGTTTAGGGAGATCGTGGATGGCGATGTTGACATATTGCTTTCCTCCTTTAGCTGAAAAAAGTCCAAGCAAAAAGGGGAGCCGGGATCGACCGGTTCCCCTTTTTGCTTGGAGAGATCAACTGATGTAATGAAATAAGCAACTTGTTTTTTTTACCGGTAAGCACCGGCCTGTGAACTTGGATCCCTTTGTACATGGGTTGCCTCCGGGTGTCCATCGTATCTGCAAACCGAAAATAGGCAGAAACGACGGGATATAGATCGGGTGCGACAGAAGCCACACTTGAATAGCATATCTTTGACACCCCCACCACACCTGAAGGGGAGAGGGCTTGTTTTTGGCACGCGTTTAGGGTGGCTCACTGGGTGATTTTTAGCACCTGAACGGATCTGCCACACCTCCTCTTTAGTTTAACCATGGAACACGCGTTTGTAAATGGGTGTGGATTTCAGGGCGCAAGTAGCGCAGAACTTCTGTTTTCACTTCATACGTCCCCTGGGAGTTTTTTATAACTGCACACTGAGGAGAGGATTTTATGAATTGTCCCCAACGCAATATCCTGAAAAACGGCGGCTTTCAAAGCGGGTTGTCATCCTGGCAGGGAAAAGGAGTCCAGTTGGCTCCCAATCCGATACGCCGTGGGGATGTGTCTGTTCGATTAGAGAATGAGGGATTGCTGTACCAATACGTCCCAGGTCCTTTTCGCAGTAATTGCAGCTATTATCTCTATTTTCGCATCTATAATAACCGGCGTTCTTTGAAGCCGCCTCTCGTATTGGTCAGTGTGGCCTATATGGACCGCAATAAAAAGCTGTTGCGGACCACGCCAGTGTTGGTGGAACCCCCCTACACCCAGGAAGCTCATTTCAGTTCCTATTTTTCCATTGTTCCCCCCCCGCCGGTAGCCACCCAATATACTGCAG
>CAUGKZ010000111.1 GCA_959600065.1 uncultured Kroppenstedtia sp.
TCCTAAGGACGCTGGGATCCGAAAGGTGCGTCTTCTAAACACAGAAAGCGGGTGAAACATCCATATGTACATGACTGTGATTTTGATCTTCATCTCCGCCCTCGCCATCAAAGGTACCCTGACCAACAAAAAGGAAGGGAACAAGCCCGGATTTTACATTGGCGGTCTATTAACTCTGGGCACTCTCTGTGTCACCTTCCTTGCGATCTACGACGAATTGATCGGGATCTAAAGTCGGTACAGGGAAGCTTGGGTTTTCATGGAGCCTCTTTGGCTCATTAGAATTTAGGTCTCAAATGTGATACCCACCTCACAAAAGCGGCTTCCATCGGGGGAAGCCGCTTTGCTTTGCTCTATATCAAACCCCTCTTGCAGGTTTGGAGTCGCTCTGGTCCAGGGCTTGCTCCCGGCGGCCGCCGATAGAAAGAAGAATCACTGTCCCCATGATCAGAATGGCCCCCAGCCACTCTCCCGGCCCAAAGGGCACCCCCAGCCACCAGACCGCCAGCACCGCAGCGGTCAGAGGCTCGGCACAGGAGAGCATTCCCGTTTCTGATGGCAGAAGAAAACGGAGACTGTCCAAATAAAGAAAAAAAGGCACCAACGTCCCAAACACTACCACCAGCAAGATCAAAAGGATCGTTCCTACACTCCAAACCGACCAAGGGGCTGCCCAAGGTGGACAGAGGAATGCCAGAGTCACCCCACCAATCAACATCGCCCACCCCACTACCGGTGCCGAACCCCATCGTTTCAACAGCCGGGAAGGATACACCGTGTAAAAGGCGAGGGTACCCGCTGATAGCAATCCCCAGATCAAAGCCGTAGGTGAGATCGAGAGAGAAGACCCCTTGCCGCCGGTAACCAAAAAGAAGGTACCCACCAATGCGCAACTAACCGCCACCCACTCTCGGTTCTGCGGCATTCGTCCCATGGAGAGAGCCACCCATCCCGTCAACAGGACCGGTCCCAAGTATTGGAGCAACGTCGCTGTAGCCGCATTTCCCGCATCGATGGCAGCGAAAAAAGTATATTGGACCCCCAACATCCCCACCACTCCAAATAGCAGAAGCTCCCTCCGGTCCTTCGGATTTTTCCAGAGGGCTTGCACGGACCTTCTTTCTTGGCGCAAGGAGAGAAACAGGAGAAGCAGGATTCCCGAAACCAGCAGACGGACAGTCACCAGCCAACCGGGATCCACCTGTTGTTGCTGGAAAAGATGCTGGGCCACGGTACCAGAGCCTCCCCACAGCATCGCCGCCCCCAACACCATAGCAAAACCTTTGATCCGATCGTTTTTACCCTGAGACACTTATTGAGTTCCTCCTTTTCCCATCTCCCCCCCTGCCAACCCCACCTGGTCCTTCATGGACCCATTCCCGGAATAGCCCCCTGCTCCGCCGGATCCTTCCATAGGCTATATGAAATATATCGCATATAAAATAGCAAAGGCAATCCCTTCTCTATGAAAGAGGCGCGACGGAAAAGTAGATTGCCGTTGTCTCTAGAACCTTCATAAAAAACTGTTCACAGGGAGGGTGGGGATCACATGGAGTGACTTGGGCTCGTCTGAACAACGGAACAATAGGTGAAACCCCATCCCAACCGTCCAAGACCCAAGTAAATCACAACGCTTACCCCATATCGCCGAGTTCTCAAAAAAGCACCCTGATCACAGGGTGCTAAAAGAACCAATCTAAATCTGTGTATCGGGGCCGTAGGACTCCAAACGTTCTTTGACCCGCTGGAGAAAGCGACCAGCCATCAGACCATCCAGAATGCGATGGTCCAAAGAGAGGCAGAGGTTGACCAGATCGCGAACAGCGATCATATCCTCCTTGATGACCGGCTGTTTCACAATCGACTCCATTGAGAGGATTGCCGCCTGGGGATGATTGATGATCGGCTGAGAGGCGATGGAACCGAAGGAACCGGTGTTGTTGACAGTAAAAGTACCACCGGACAGATCATCCATAGCCAGCTTACCAGCCCGGGTTTTCTCCGCCAGTTGCTGAATCGCCTTGGCCAGGCCCAGGATGCTTTTTTCGTCGGCATCATGAATCACCGGAACGTAGAGTGCATCCTCCGTGGCGACAGCGATGGAGATGTTGATCCGCTTTTTCAGTATGATCCGGTCTCCACCCCAGGTGGAATTGAGATAGGGGAATTCCTTCAGGGAGTCCACCACTGCCTTGATGAAGAAAGGCAGATAGGTCAAGGAGATGCCTTCTCTCTTTTTAAACTCTTCCTTCCTCATTTGCCGCAGTTTGACCAAACCGGTTACATCCGCCTGCATCATCATCCAAGCGTGAGGGGCTTCCTGTTTACTGGTCACCATGCGCTGAGCGATGGTTTTGCGCACATTGGTGAGAGGAAGCTCCTGATCCCCCGGCTCCAAACTAATAGCGGATTCGGACTCGGCAAGGGTAGCTGGCGAGACTGCGGCTTGGACAGGCTCCGATGTCGGTGTGGGTGTCACCGGTTCCACAGGTTCCTTGCGAAGTGTAGCAGTATCGGCCTGTTCGGATTCGATCAGTTGCAGCAGATCCTTACGTGTGATGCGGCCGCCTTTTCCCGTTCCCTCTACCTGCTCCAGATCGATGTCGTTCTCCTGGGCGAGGCGAAGTACCGCCGGGGAATAGCGACGTTTCATCGATTCGTCCCCTGGGGCTGTCACGGAGGCTTCCGCTTCTGGCTTTTGCTCCGTGTTCTGCTCAGGAAGGAGTGCCTCCCCTTTTCCATCTTCCTGGATCCGGCAGATCAGCTCCCCGACCTCCACCGTTTTCCCTTCTTCCGTGACGATCTCCGTCATCGTACCGCTAAAGGTGGCGGGTACTTCCGCATTCACTTTGTCGGTCGCCACTTCACAGAGGGGCTCATACTTAGCGACGGAATCCCCGGGTTGCTTCAACCACTTGGTAATCGTCCCTTCCGTCACGCTCTCCCCCAGCTGAGGCATCGTAATATCGGTCGCCATCGGTGTACCTCCTCCTTTAAAACTCCGCCAACTCCCGGATGGCCCGGGTCACTTTTTCAGGATTAAGCATAAATTCCTTTTCCAAAGGCGGGCTGTAAGGCATCGCCGGCACATCCGGGCTACAGAGACGACGGACCGGAGCATCCAGTTCAAAGAAAGCTTCCTGTGCGATCACCGCCGCCACTTCCCCGCCAAAGCCACCGGTCTGGTTGTCTTCGTGGATGATCAGGACTTTCCCCGTTTGCGCTACAGCTTCCAGGATCGCCTCTTTATCCAGGGGAATCAGGGTGCGCAGG
Organism: uncultured Kroppenstedtia sp.; assembly: GCA_959600065.1. GTDB lineage: Bacteria > Bacillota > Bacilli > Thermoactinomycetales > DSM-45169 > Kroppenstedtia > Kroppenstedtia sanguinis. Next base: position 3,274 of record CAUGKZ010000111.1, read on the forward strand.
TCCAGTACATGGACACTGATCCCCTCCTTCTCCAGCTCCTCCGCCGCCTTTAACGCAAAATGGAGGGTCATTCCGTAAGAGATGACAGTCACATCCGTGCCTTCCCGCTTCACTTCCGCCTTGCCGATCGGAAGGGTGTAATCTTCTTCCGGTACCTCCCCTTTGATCAGGCGATAGCACCGTTTATGTTCAAAGAAGAGGACCGGATCTTCATCCCGGATTGCACTTTTGAGCAGACCCTTTACATCGTAAGGAGTGGAGGGGGTCACGATCTTCAGTCCTTGCACCCCTGCAAACATGCTCTCCACACTCTGAGAATGGTAGAGTGCTCCGTGAACTCCGCCTCCATAAGGGGCTCGCACCACCATCGGACAATGCCAATCATTGTTGGAACGATAGCGCATCCGAGCCGCTTCGCTGACGAGTTGGTTGACCGCCGGCATGATGAAATCAGCAAATTGGATCTCCGCCACCGGACGCATCCCGTAGACGGAGGCTCCGATGGCAACCCCGGCGATGGCGGACTCCGTCAAGGGAGTGTCCAACACCCGCTCAGCGCCGAATTCTTCGATCAGACCGGCGGTGGCTCGGAAAACTCCACCCCGGACGCCCACATCCTCCCCCAACACAAACACCCGCTCATCCCGTTGCATCTCTTCCTGGAGGGCCTGGGTTACTGCATCGATATAGGAAATCACCGGCATGTTTCTCTCCTCCTAATCCGCATAGACATGAGTATAAGTCTGTTCCACCTCGGGGTAGGGCGCCGCTTCCGCATATTCTGTCGCTTCATCCACCAGTTGGGTGATCTCCCGGTTGAGAATCTCCTCTTTCTCTTCGTCCAACAGTCCAATATCCTGCAAATATTGATTGAATTGAACCAAAGAGTCCTTTTTGCGGGCTTCCTCCACTTCTTCCTTTCTCCGATAAGTCCGATCGTCGTCATCGCTGGAATGAGGAACTAGGCGGTAGGAGATCGCTTCAATCAAAGTGGGGCCCTCCCCCCGACGAGCCCGATCAGCAGCTTCCCGCACCGCCTGGAATACTTTCAATGGATTGTTTCCATCCACCTCGATCCCTGGCATGCCGTAGCCCTGCCCCCGAGCGGCAACACTTCCCCCGGCCAATTGCTTTTCCACCGGTACGGAGATAGCATATTTATTGTTTTCGCACATAAAGATCACGGGAAGTTTATGAATACCCGCGAAGTTCAATCCTTCGTGAAAATCCCCCTGATTGCTGGAGCCTTCCCCGAAGGTAGTCAAGGTTACAAAATCTTTTTTCTCCATCTTGGCGGCTAAAGCCACACCGACAGCATGCAATAATTGGGTGGTGACGGGGCTGGAACCGGAAACGACCCGGAACCGTTTATCCCCGTAATGGCCAGGCATCTGCCGACCGCCGCTGTTGGGATCTTCTGCCTTGGCAAACGCGGACAGCATCTGATCACGGGCGGATTGACCGAATGCCAGCATCATTCCCAGATCCCGATAGTAAGGGCACAGCCAATCTTTTTCCCTGTCCAGAGCGAAGGCTGCTCCCACTTGGATCGCCTCCTGTCCCTGACAGGAGATCACAAAGGGAATCTTCCCCGCCCGGTTCAACAACCACATCCGCTCGTCCACTTTCCGGGCCAACAGCATCATACGATACATTTCCAACGCCTGATCGTCGGACAAGCCCAACGCTTGGTGTTCTTCGTTACCCATTGACGGATCCCTCCGTTCTTGATCTGCTTTTAAAAATGAATCGGCAGTCCTTCCAAGGCTGTGGAAACCTCTCCGTACACTTCTGATAAGGTCGGATGGGGATGAATTACCTGGGTGATCTCCCAGGGAGTGGCATCCAGTACCTTGGCCAGTCCGGCCTCGGAGATCAGGTCGGTGGCATGGGGACCGATGATATGTACCCCCAGGATATCCTCTGTCTTTTGATCCGCCACCAGTTTGATAAACCCGTCGGATTCCCCAAGAACCAATGATTTACCCACACCTCGGAAGGGAAATTTCCCCACTTTCACATCGTAGCCCTTCTCTTTTGCCTCTTTCTCGGACAGACCGATACTCCCCACCTCGGGACGACTGTAGGTGCAACGAGGCACCAGGGTGGGATCCAGAGGATGAGGTGAATGGCCGGCTAGATGTTCCACTGCTAGGATGCCTTCATGGGAAGCGACGTGGGCCAACTGATATCCGCCGATGACGTCCCCGATGGCGTAGATGTGGGATTCCGTAGTTTGCATGAAGGGATTCACCTGGATGCATCCTTTCTCCAGTTGAATCGATGTGTTGGACAAGCCGATATCTTCCGTGTTAGGCTCGCGACCGACGGAGACCAACATCCGTTCGGCATCCAAAGGCAGTTTTTCTCCGCCTTTGTCCACCTGGTACGCCACCCGCCCCTCCTCCACCCGGACCGACTCCGACAAGACCTTGGCTCCGGTGAGGACCTTCACCTTCCGTTTTTTCAGTAGCCGGGCCATTTCTCTGCTCACATCGGCATCTTCAAAAGGAAGAATCCGATCGGCAAACTCAACCACAGTCACCTCTACACCGAAATCACTCAACATCGAGGCCCACTCAACCCCGATCACACCTCCGCCGACAATCACCATCGATCGTGGCAGACTTTCCATCTCCAATGCATGATCGGAGAACATCACATACTCTCCGTCCACCTCCAACCCGGGGAGAGACCGAGGGTGAGAGCCAGTGGCGATGATCACATGCTCAGGAACCAACATCTCTGCTTCGCTTCCGTCGGCCTTCTCCACAGAGATGGTTCCCGGCATGGGCGAAAAGATGGAGGGACCCAGAATTCGCCCGGTCCCTTCGATCACAGTCACCCCGTTTTTATGCAAAAGTTGCTGGATCCCTT
>CAUGKZ010000112.1 GCA_959600065.1 uncultured Kroppenstedtia sp.
TTTTTACTGGGTTAACGCTTTTTGTACTTTATATACTTAAAAGGAAAAATTCAGACGTGTTTGAAAATATTGGCTTGAAGGGTGTAAATTCACCATCTAAGTTGATCGTCGGGATTGCGTTGCCTTTTATTTTACTCATATCAGGAATTTTAACAGCTTATTTATTTGGTGGCATTGAAAATGTTAGCTTGAACTTGTCAACAAGTGTTATAATTGCCATTTTAATCAATGCAGTGACAGCATTTATGTATGAGGCATTTCCAGAAGAAGTCTTTATCCGTGGACTAATATTTGAAGAGTTGCATAAGAATTTCCGCTTTATCATCTCATTGATTTTGCAACCGTTAATCTTCATCTGTGTGCCAATTATGGTGACTGCATTGGCGTCAATATTCTTTAGCGAGCCATTTGCAATAACTATAGATTATTTTATACTGCTCTTCACTTTTGGAATTGCTCTACAGCTATATAGAAAGTATACAGGATCACTATGGATGAGTATTATCTTCCATATTGTTTATCTTGAAGTGGCTAGATATATTTCCATGGGTGGCATATATGACCCAGATGTCGCTCTTTTAGAGTTTGATGAGAAATTTGGAGGATTCATGACGCTATACTTGTCATTTTTGTTTATAGTGGTATTTAGTGTGGTGGTGTTGTCAGTTTTGTTATTAATTGATAAAAGAAAAAATAGGCTAGGCGCGTTTGTTGAGGATTACAGACAATGATCATAAAAATTGTATAATACTTCACATAGAAAGAATTCATTTTACGAGGGAGGATGACGACATATGGCGGTTGTCAATATATTTTTATGGTAGCGGACCGAAGGGAGCATAAGGAACAAAAATATATTGACAACCTCACCAAACCCGGACCCTCTTGGCGTTTGCGATTTATCATTTTCTGATGGTTATCCACGCTTTATATATATCATCAGAAAGAGGCTTATTTTTATTTCCTGTACTTAGTGAGAACCATTCACCAACACACAGTAAGGCTCTCTCTTAAAGTTCCACCGGGAGTTCCCTCTCCACTGCTATTTCCCGGAAGTGAATGGAGCAAGCGTAGGCTTTGATCAACACTCCCTGATCATGGGCTTTACGGAGTTTTTCCGTCAGGATGGGATCGATTCGACGATGGGGGGTGAACCGGTGAACAAAGTCCATAAAGATCATGAAAACAACAGCGGCCTGATACCCTTGTTCCAAAGCAGTGATTAATTCTTCCACATGCTTCTGTCCCCGCACCGTCGGGGCGTCGGGAAACATAGCGATTCCGTCCTCCTCATAGGTAACGCATTTCACCTCCACCAGCGTCGATAGATCCACCCCGATCGAAAAGTCCATGCGACTGTTTCCGAAGGGGACTTCCCGTTTCAACGGTCCTTGGACCCAATCCATCTTCCCTTCATCAAAAGCATCCTCAAACACCCGGTTAGCAAGGGCAGAGTGAATACAGATCCAGTGACCCTTCTTGTTGACAAACTTCAGACTGTACGGGTGTTTGCGCCGGGGATTATCGGATTTCTCCAGCATCACTGGGGTGCCGGGAAACAACATCTCGTCCATCCGCCCGGTATTGGGGACATGAACCAGCTCCCGCTTTCCTCCCATCTCCACTACGGCCTGAAAACGATTGGGGCGCTCCACAAAGAATGCTGGGACAGGATCACCTGGTAAAACAACGGACAATCGGCTCACCTCGTTTTCATTCTCGGAAGTCAGGTATGAACATCTCCCGGATGAGACACGTGATACCAGGCGTGTTGATTAACAATAAAGTGGGTGGAGGAAACAAAATTGACCCTTTCGCTCTTCCTATTGCCCCCACACGCCTGACGTGATACATCGATTATCCGCGATCCCTATGGTTTTCTCAATTCCAATCCTAGACTGTCAGGGCTTTAGTACCACTTTGATACAGCCGTCCTCTTTTTTGTCAAAAATCTCATAAGCGTGTTCCGCTTTTTCCAAAGGCAAGGAGTGGGTGATGATCTCGGAAGGATCAAAGACCCCCTGCTCGATCATCCGATAAAGTTGCGGCATGTAATGGATCACCGGAGCTTGCCCCATTCGGAGGGTAATGTTGCGAGAGAAGAAGTCCCCCAAAGGGAAAGCGTTGTACCGGGTTCCGTAGACCCCCACGAGTTGAACTACCCCTCCCTTTCGTACCGCCTGGCTGGCGATCTGAATCGCCCCCATAGAACCACCCTGCAGTTTTAACGCTGTTTGAACCAGCTCCAAACCGGTCATTTTTCCGTCCATCCCGACACAATCGATCACTACATCGGCTCCACCCTGAGTCATCTCCTTCAAATAAGACCCAACATTCTCCTTCTTGGTGAAATCCACCGTCTCCGTCCTGTTGATTTTGCGGGCATACTCTAGGCGATACCCGATATAATCCACTGCAATCACCCGCTCTGCTCCCTTCAGCCAGGCAAAACGCTGGGTGAGAAGACCAACCGGGCCACACCCGAGGACAATAACCGTGTCCCCCCCTTTGACTCCCGCCTCATCCACGCCCCACCAAGCGGTGGGAACAATATCCGACAGAAAGAGGAGTTTCTCATCTTCCAGTTCACTCTCCTCCGGTACCACAAAGGATGAAAAGTCCCCGAAAGGAACGCGCAGGTACTCCGCCTGCCCCCCGGCGTAACCTCCAAAGGTTTCAGAATAACCGAAGTACCCACCCGTCTCTCCGTGGGGATTGGATTGACTACACTGGCTTTCCAAGTGATTCCGACAATAAAAGCACTCTCCACAGGAGACGGTGAAGGGCACCACCACCCGGTCTCCCCGCTTGACCCGGGTTACCTCAGGCCCCGTCTCCTCCACGATTCCCATTGGCTCATGTCCGATAATGTAGTCCTCGGGCATATTGGGTACCATCCCATGGATCAGATGAAGATCGGAACCACAGATGGCCGTGCTGGTAACCCGGAGGATCAAATCATCCGGCTTCTCAATCTGCGGTTCCTTCACTTTTTTCACTTTGACATCCTTGATTCCTTGAAAAGTGACCGCCTTCAACTAAAAACACCTCCGTTACCATTCAACGAAGGTTATGGTTTCCATATACGATGTGATTTATCATGAAATGGTGTTTCTCCACACCCTCCCACCCATCCCGTCCCCGCAAGATCAAAATTTTAAGATTGGGGCAAATGGAAGAGCAATATTTTACGATGGGGGCAATGGGAAGAGCGTAAAGATTGTTTCGTTCCTATCATCCACTGATGAGGGAGCCAGGAGTTTACTCCCCACGATATACAGGGAAGGTTCAAGACAACGAAGGCCGAAGGCGAAGCCCTATTCGGAGCGGACGTCTCCACTTCCCTGTGGAAGGATAAGGTCGCGTGGTAAAGTAAAACACGATCTCCCCACATAAAATATGGCTAATCAACACACCTGCATTGCAGTCGGTTATACTGAAACTGACAAACCTTACAGGAGGAATGCCAATTATGGATTCAACTCCTTATCCCGAAAAAACTTGTTCCATTGATCGGCTGGTAACGAAAGAAGAGGATGTAAATCGTGTCTTGGCGGGAAAAAAGACATCCCAAAGGCGAAACGGTCTGTATGCTGTTCCTGGCGAACGGATGGAATTGGATGGAATTCAATTTGAAGTGGTCCGGGTCTATCGACAAACCTTGGGGGAGATGACTGACGCGGACGCACAATCTGAGGGACAGGCGGACCGGATGGCCTACCTTCGTTATCTGGATGGAATCCATCCCGGATTTTCCTGGCCCCCCGATCTGTCCATGTGGGTACACGAGTTCCGCCGCCTCCCCTCTTCTTGATTCAGCTGAACCCGTTTTCACTGTAACTACGCCACCCGCCCTCCCAATGACTCCCCCTGTTCCTCTCAGCTCCTCCTCCGATATAATGGTTTCATAGGAATCACGATGGAACATTTCATGGAAGGAGCATGTTTTTGAAACCGCTGGAGTTGTTGGAACGGTATTACGGCTACTCTTCTTTCCGTCCGGGACAAGAACAGATCATCGCGAGTATCCTGGACGGGCATAACACCTTTGCCATCATGCCCACCGGCGGCGGGAAATCGATCTGTTATCAGATTCCCGCCTTGATGATGAAAGGATTGACCTTGGTGGTCTCCCCCCTGATCTCCTTGATGAAAGACCAGGTGGATCATTTAAATCAGCTGGGCATTCCCGCCGCCTATATTAACAGCACCCTCTCCGTTGCACAGATGCAACAACATTTGCAGGATGCGGCCCGGGGCGCTTATAAGCTTGTCTACATAGCACCGGAACGACTGGAGTCTCCCCGTTTTCAGTCTCTGTTGCGGGACGTGCCCCTCTCTCTGGTCACCGTGGATGAGGCCCACTGCATCTCCCAGTGGGGACATGACTTCCGGCCCAGTTACCGGTCCATGAGCCATTGGCTCCAAGAGCTGCCCCACCGGCCAGTAATCGCCGCTTTCACAGCGACTGCTACCCAGGAAGTGCGGGAGGATATCGCCCGGCTTCTCTCCATCACGCCCCCCTGTGTCTTTGCCACTGGGTTGGAGCGAAAAAATCTTGCCTTCTCTGTTCTTCATGGAGAAAATGTGCGGGATTTTGCTGTGAAATACCTGAAGGAGCATCCAAGTCAACCAGGGATCTTCTACTGCTCCACCCGCAAGGATGTGGAGGCGCTGCATCGCTTCTTGACACAACGGGGATTTGCGGTGGGTCGCTACCATGCCGGGCTGTCAGAGGAAGAGCGATGGCAAGTCCAGGAGGACTTCTCCTATGACCGGGTACAAGCCATTGTCGCCACCAATGCCTTTGGAATGGGTATCGATAAATCCAATGTCCGCTTCGTCATCCATTGTCAGGTCCCCCGTAATCTGGAATCCTACTATCAGGAGGCAGGGCGAGCCGGCCGAGACGGGGAAGAGAGCGACTGCATTCTGCTGTTCAATCCTGCGGATATCCGCACCCAACAATACCTGATCGAACAGTCTGAGCTGACACCGGAGTTGAAGAGCAAGGAACATCAAAAACTGCAGGAAATCTATCGCTACGCCCATACCCAAGGATGTCTGCAACAAACCTTCGTTCGCTACTTCGGGGAGAAAGCGAAGGAACCCTGTGGCACCTGCAGTAACTGTACCGCAGAAGAGGAACAGACCGATGTATCCGTGGAAGCACAAAAAATTTTCTCCTGTGTCCGCCGCATGCGGGAACGGTTCGGAGTCACTCTGACCGCCCAGGTGCTAAAAGGTTCCAAAGCCAAACGGGTGTTGGATTTGGGATTCGATACCCTTCCCACCTATGGCCTGCTCCGCTCCTACTCCGAAAAGGAGATCACCCATCGGATCCGGATTTTGGTGGCGGAAGGGTATCTGCGCCTCAGCGAAGATGAGTACCCTACCTTATCCCTCACTCCCGCCGCCGTCGAAGTGTTGAAGGGGAAACGACAGGTGTTGCTCCGATTGAAGAAACCGAAGGAGCGGACCACTCCCCGTCGGGAAGACCTGTTCGAAGAGTTGCGCGCCTTGCGGAAATCCCTCTCCGAAACGGAACAAGTCCCTCCCTACATGATCTTCCCGGACAGTACCCTGACCGACTTGGCTCGAGTCCTTCCCATAGACCGAGAACATATGCGGAGGGTGAAAGGGGTGGGAGAAAAGAAACTGGCCAAGTACGGTGACCCTTTCCTCACCACCATTCGGGAGTATGCAGAAAAACAAGGAATCTCTCCCGATGCCGAACAGGTGGTCGCCGTTACGGTCTCCTCGGAGAAAAAATCCGATTCTCCACCCAGTCACCTGACTACCTGGAGCTTGTGGCAAGAGGGAAAAACGCTGGATGAAATCAGTCAGGAACGGGGGCTCTCTCCCACCACGTTGGAAAACCACCTCCTTCGCGCCGCCGGAGAAGGTCACCCCGTACACTGGGACCGACTCATCCCCCCCGGAGATGAAGCTCAGATCCGGCAAGCCATCGAGAAAGTGGGAGGCACCCTGCTTAAACCGATCAAAGAGGCATTGCCTGAGCAAATCACCTACACCGCAATCAAAGCGGTCCTCGCCAAAATGTCGGATTCATCTTAAGTCTGGGCTAAGGTAAGGATGGTGGGGATTTGATTCGCCTTTGCGCTCTTTGCAAGAGATCGGA